>NZ_JBEPJY010000004.1:0-267387 GCF_040327975.1 Geobacillus sp. G4 | reverse complement strand
AAGCCCTTTGTGATCATCGCATCGACGATATGAACGAGATGCTTCATGACTGGTTTCGAGAAATAAAGCGCCAACCCGAACGTCGTGAAAAACTTGTGGATTCCTTGATGATGTGCGAATCTATTCATGAGACATGAACCTCCTTGTGAATGGTTGGATGACACATCTATTCTAACCAAGGAATCGGGTTCATGTCTCCTTTTTTGTTTTGATGTAAATTTATGTTAGTGATTTTGCTCATCTACAGTAAAAGTGATAAACGAGAAACAAATATTTTGATTAACGAAGAGGCAGATCCACCCGTTCCCTCAAAACGCCGCTATGATCATTGACATGAACTTTCCAACCTCACCCACGACGCCGCAACTCGAGCCAACGATCAATCAAATGAAAACGGAGAAAAAGCTTGTTCAAAACGTAGTTTTCTTTCCCTGCTCCACGTTGTATAATCAAAAAAGAGGAGGTGAACAAGCATGGAACGCGATACGGTTGTGAAAGAAGTGGTCGAGGCGCTGAAAATATTTTCCCGCGACATCCGCACCCAAATTGACGAAATGGGAAGCCAGCTCAGAGCGGAAATCCAAGACACTGCTAATCAGCTGAGGGCAGAAATCCAAGACACCGCTAATCAGCTGAGGGCTGAGATGCAAGACACGTCCAACCAACTGAGAGCGGAAATGCAGCAATTTCGCGCCGAGGTGAACGAGCGGTTCGACCGACTCGAGCAAAAATTCGCTGGCTTGCGCGTGGAGCTGACAGAAACGCAAGAAACCGTCCATTTCCTCGCGTCCAAAACCATCCAGCATGAGAAAAAACTCCACCATCTTGCCAAACAGCTTGAATTCATTCGCTAGTTTTCCTTCATCCGAAAGCCGCGTTTGACTGCGAGTCAAGCGCGGCTGTAATGTTTGTGCAGAGCGCAAACTCTCCGATCAACTCAACGCTTCCTGCAAGGAAACGTCATTCCACCCATCCCCTCTCCATTCCTTAGCTGCACGGCTTCGATAAAATCCATTGAACTCGGCTTGGGAACAGCAGCTTGGCGTCGTTTGGAAGACGAATCCACATATTTACGATCCAAAAGCAAGGGAACGGCTCAACGTCCAGCCAGGGGAAAAAATCGTCGGCTTTTTGCATCTCGGCTTCTTCGATTCTGAGCAAATCCCACCCGCCCGGCCGCGCACGAGGGCGGAAGAGAAGCTGACGATTTATCCGTCATCATGAACACAATGGTTTCCAATACGCAACCAAAACTCTGTCCCCGGACAAAACGCCAAAAACAGAGAACGCGCGCCGATAAAGTATGATGGGGCTTTTTGCATGCATAATTGCTGCTCCTTTTGACGCACAATATAAATACGAAAGAAGCCTTTTCATGATTTGAGGGAGGAATCATCCATGTCGTTTCTTTGGAGCTTAATCGTCGGGGGCGTCATCGGTTGGCTGGCAGGTCTTCTGACAGGACGCGATATTCCTGGAGGGATCATTGGCAACATGATCGCCGGGTTTATCGGAGCCTGGCTTGGAACGGCGCTCTTTGGCAACTGGGGGCCGACCATCGGCGGATTTGACATCATCCCAGCCCTGATCGGTTCGGTTATCCTCATTTTGCTTGCAAGTTTTGTCATTCACAGATTGCATAGGGCGGCGTGAACGACGCCCCTTTCGCGCTTTGCAGCAGGGATCGGTCTGGTCAGGTCAGTTTCTTGAGGTACAACCAAAACCAATCGGCTTTATCCATAGGTTCCCCCCACTTACATGGATGGTACTGTCAAAAGTTTTAAAGACGTACCCCGATTTTTTGTTGATTTTATGCTGTTCTCGACAAAAAAAGCTTGCCACCCCTGCTGTTTTTGGTACGATTGAGGTAACGACACCCACCAACCAAACAAAGGAGTGACAAGCTTGTTACCTCAATTATTAGCCTATTTGTTTGAAATAATCAAGACCCAATATCAAATGATTATTTATTTGCTTGGTGTTCTTCTCGGAAAGTCCCTCACAGACCTTGATGAGGAAGAACCTGTGCGTAAACCGTATCAGAAACTCCAAGTCGACGAGTTGCCTGTCATTGAAACGCTTCCACGTTTGGACTATCGCCAACTTCTCGCTGAATATGAACAGAAGCATGGGCGACCTTTAAAACCTATTCAACGACGCACAAACGCCAAAGCAACCGTCCCAGATACGCTGACCTGTCCGCAATGCCAAGCCCCTTCTGCCTATTTGTACGCCAACAACGGGGGAAAGGGGCAGTACCAATGCAAGGTGTGCCATTGTCGATTCAATCACCGAAGCCGATTTGCCAAACAGGTCATCATGCGTTGTCCGCATTGCTTAAAGACGCTCGAAAAAATCAAAGAGCGCAAGGATTATCACATCTATAAATGCAAAAATGACGATTGTTCGTTTTACCAAGCCAATCTTCGACGGATGAACGCAAGCGAGCGTAAACGGTTTAAACAGGAACCACACGCCTTTAAAGTTCGGTACATTTATCGGGAATTTCTGTTTGACTTTCAACCATTGGCACCGTCATCCCCGAAAAAGCCAAAGGTCGATCTGTCGCGTCTGTCGGTATCTCCGCACACGCTTGGGCTGATTTTGACGTATCACGTCAACTATGGGATGTCTTCTCGAAAAACAGCGGGCATCATGAAGGACGTCCATGGTCTGTCGATTTCACATCAGACGGTCATCAACTATGCCAACAGTGTCGCGCTGATCGTCAAGCCTTTCATCGATCACTTTCCTTACGAGCTGTCTGGCTCCTTTTGTGGGGACGAGACGTATATTCGCGTCAAAGGACGGTGGCATTACTTGTTCTTTATGTTTGATGCCATCAAGAAAGTCGTGTTATCTTATCGTGTCTCCCCCAACCGAGATACGATGTCTGCGATTCGTGCCATCGATGACGTCCTAAAGAAGTTGCCTTCGATTCCAGATGATCTTTCACTTGTCGTCGATGGAAACCCGATCTACTTATTGGCTCAACACTTTTTCGCCCAACACGGCATTCATTTCGATGTCCGCCAAGTGATCGGACTCACCAATGACGACCCTGTATCGGAAGAGTTCCGCCCACTCAAACAGATCATCGAACGATTCAACCGAACGTTTAAAGGCAACTATCGACCAACCCATGGGTTTGGCGCAGAAGAAGGTTCTGTTTCGTTTGTCACGTTGTTTGTGGCGTATTTCAACTTCTTGCGCCCTCATGGTGCACTCGAAAACCGAGTTCCCGTCGTCATCCCAGAGTTAGACAACCTCCCACATATGCCTGCACGCTGGGGCAAGCTCATTGCCATGGCGCAAGACTTTCTAAAACAACAGGCTGCCTAATAGGGATTCGGCGGAGCGAACCCTTGACCATCCGAACCTCGCCAAAGGTAAAATCAGGAATGGGCAAGGGCTGCTTTCCTATGCCCTTTTTCCTGCCCTTGCCCTTACTGACCTCTTCTCTCCTTTGGCGAGTGTTGGTCAAGGGAGAATCCGATTCCACCATCCCCTTTATTTTCCCTCCAACAGGTCGCTCATCGACGCTTTTCATAGAATTTTTGACGCTACCACATGGATTGCATGGAAGTGGGGGTGTTTCCGACCAAAGTCACAGACGACACAACGGTAGCTGTACTTTTGCAAGCAAAGATTCCACGCCCTTGCATTTCTTTCGTTCATACCGATTCACGGCAAGCAGCTTTTTGCCGCCTTCGCGCACATCGATCAGCGGATATGGCCAGCGGCTCGGCATAAATTTTCATTGTCATCCCTCACAATGCCAATGGCATGATTCGATCAAGCGAACAGCGTCACCGCTGTCCGCTTGACGAGAGCAACGCTTCTTTGACCAACTCCATCGCGTGTCCATCGTTCGGGTCATTCGTCCCCAACTCGCCGCGGAAGGCTTTCTGGAGAACGGATTGTTTTAATAAATCGAGCTTTTCCTCCACTGCCAAAACGAGTTGTTTTTCGTTCTCTAATTTTTCTAATAAGTTGTCGAGTTTCTCGGCGATGCGTTTTTGTTCGTTTAGGGGAGGCAAGGCAAAAGGAAAATCTTTGATTATCGTTTGAGAGATATTCGGTTGGGCTCCACCTTTACCTAACGCTACTAAATCACTTCTTCGTGCAAAAAAATAGTAAAACATATATTTTGAATCTAAAAACTCATACGGTTGACCGACTGCACAGGCCTGATTTGTAGCAGCATCTATACCAAGTATGCCAAGTCTCCCAATTGTTGCACCATACATTGCAATGACTATAGATCCTTTTGGAAATATTTTTGCACTGGACTTCTGGAGTCCCTCTGCTGTAATAGTTTCTTCAGAGCCGGTGATTATTCCATCATTTAATTCGCCCGTTTTAATCCAAGGAATATCCCCACCGTAATATTCTAATCTCTTTCTTGAAGGGGTCCCCCCTGACCCCCACTTTGCTACATGGCCTGATCGAACCCACACCCAATTCCCCGGCACCTCATAAGGCCATTGTTCTTTCGGAATGACGTCTTTTTCACTTAGATCATCGGATGTTTCCAATATACTTTTCTCGCTCGGGTCATTTGTCCCTAATTGCCCTTTAAACGCCTTCTCCAACATGACCGCCCGCCGCCGTTCGATCGACTCCTTCACTTCTTCAATCAGCCGCTTTGCTTCGTCGATTTTCGCAAACAGCCGCTCGATTTTATCGGCGATGCGTTTTTGTTCGTTTAGGGGGGGGAGTGGGAAAGGCAGACTTTCAATGAGAGCACCACTTATATTTGGCTGTGCTCCACCATACGCCAATTTCAAAATTTGTGTCGAGGAACTAATCACAAAATAATTTCTATACGCTGCATATAAAATGTTATCATTAATCGTTTTGATATTCCCAACACGCTGGTTTTGCATAGCGATTTCGTTCGAATTATATATACCTATTTTCCCAGTAGTAGCTCCAGACATTGCGATTAATAAGTCGCCTTTGCGCACCAAAAACTTTTCATTGTAGAGCTCCCTAGGAACCCTAACAGCGGTTTCGGGAGTTGTTTCCATACCATTTAAATCGGATATTCGAATTATTGGTATACCCTCATCAGAATAATCAGTGCTTTTAAATGCATATCCATTAAATAATTTGGCAACAACTCCAAATTTCACCCACACCCAATTCCCCGGCACTTCGTACGGCTGCTCGTCTTTGGGCACGAGCGCTTCTTCGAGCAGCTGTTCCATCGATTTTGGTTTGGCCTTGCTCATCGTTCTGACACCTCGAGTCGTTCAGCGACGTGGAGCATTTCGGTTTTGGCCGGTTCGTAGCGGGTCGGGTGTTCGGCCGCTTTCAGTTCGGCAATGACTTCATTGAGCAGCGAGATGGCGAGCTCTAATTTCTCCACCGCTTCTTCAGCCGAGTCGATCGGGTCGGGCAAGTTGTCGTACACGGACAGCGATTCGTCGGCGATGAGACCGATGTCGAGGCTGTCGCCTTTTTTGGCGATGTCGGCGCGGGTGAAGACGTTCCACCGTTCATCGTCGACTTGATGGCGGTTTTCGGCGGTGTAGGCTTTCATAAATCCGGCGAAATGGTCTTTCGTCAACGGATTGCGCTTGCCAAACGACGGCATGTTCGTGCGAAGATCGTACACCCATACTTCTTTCGTGTTGCCCGTGTCTGTTTCCCCGCGGGTGAAGAACAAGACGTTCGTTTTCACCCCTTGGGCGTAGAAAATGCCGGTCGGCAAGCGCAAGATCGTATGGACGTTGCATTTGTCCATCAAGTCGCGGCGGATGTCGGCGCCGACGCCGCCTTCAAACAGCACGTTGTCGGGCACAACGACCGCGGCGCGCGCCTTGCCGTTTGGTCTGAGCGCCCGGTAAATGTGCTGGAGGAAGTTCAGCTGCTTGTTTGACGTCATAAACGTAAAGTTGGTCCGTGTCGCCCGTTCGCCGCCTTTTTTTGTGCCAAACGGCGGGTTTGTCAAAATGACATCATACCCTTTCAGCTGTTCGCCAAGGGGAGAGAGCGTGTCGCCAAGCAAAATGTCGCCGTGCACATCATGCAAGAGGGCGTTCATGACCGCGAGGCGGTGCGTGTCGCGGACGAGCTCGACCCCGGAGAACGCTTCATATTTCTGGAACCGAATTTCTTCTTCCGATAAATCAAAATAGTCGTCCGTTTTCGCCCGGACGTGGCGGCTGGCGGCGATCATAAAGCCGAACGTCCCCGCCGCCGGGTCGTGGCAGCGCTCGCCGGGCTTCGGGTCAACGAGTTCGACGATGACGTCAATAAGCACGCGGGGGGTGAAATATTGCCCCGCGCCTGATTTCAATTCGCTCGCGTTTTTCTCGAGCAGCCCTTCGTACAAGGCGCCGAGCCCTTCTTCTTTCGCGTTGTACCAGTCAAGCGCGTCGATGGTGCGGATGATTTTTTCCAAGTTTTTCGGCTCACGGATGTTGGACGTCGCGTCGGTGTAAATTTGCCTTAACAGTTCGTTCTCTTCCTGCCCAAGCGCCATGAGCAGCTGTTGGTAATACGTTTTCAGCTCGATTCCATCCTTTTTGGCGAGCACGTCCCAACGGTATGGTTCGGGGATGATGTATTCTTGCCCGGTTTCTTTCATCATTTTCAAAAACAGCAAATACGTCAGCTCGGTGACATATTGGTGGTACGTGATGCCGTCGTCGCGCAAGACGTTGCACAAGTTCCACAGCTTTTGGACAATTTCTCGGTTGTTCATCTCTAGGCTTGCTCCTTCTTGGCGTAGTTGTACAAGTTTTCATTAATTTCGCGCACGATTTGCGGCAATTGACCGCCGAAAATGTTGTTCAGCTGCTTAAAGCCGCCGTGGCTTTTAAACGGTTCGTAGTCAAACGCTTTTTCCGGGTCGGGATGGAGGACGTATTCTTGCAGCAGCTGTTTTTCGATCCGCTCAAGCCATTTCTTTTGCAGCGGCGGCCATGGTTTCATCCGGTAAATGGCGTTCATGGCGCGGCGAATTCGTTCTTCATGACTGATGAGCGGGTCGCCGAGCGCCTGTTGGCGGATGAAGGCGATAATGTCGGCGGCGATGTCCTCATTTTTCGCCTCCCGCCATGCCGCCTGCAGTTTTTTCTCGGAAAAGCCTCTTCGGTCAAGTTCCAATCGCAGTTGTTTCAACTCTTCCCTCGTCAGTTCGGACGGCCGCTGGCAGACAATCATCAGCGCCGGGATTTTATTCATGTTCGTGCGGATAAATTCACCGAACGCCTCTAAATAGTCGTCTGGTTTTTCCGCATTGCCGTAGCCTCGTTTGACGCCAAGCAGCTTGTCTTCATGGTGGGAAATGTATTGCTTGCGCTCGCGGTACCGGTTTTCGTCCAAATAGCGGAACATCGATTTATATTCTTTCAGCCCGTCTTTCAGTTCATCAGACGGCAGCGATTTCAGCCAGTCGATGAATTCATCGACCGTTTTTCCGCCGGAGAGCACGCGGAAATCTTCGTGTTGCCTGTCGGACCACGTCCGCTTTTTCCGTTGCATCTTCGCAATGATTTGTTCTTTTTGGTATTCCAGATGGGCGGTCTGTTCAAGCGGTTCGAGTTCATCGAACAGCTCCGTCAGCGTCGCCTGCGGGCGGGCGACGACCGGTTTCATGCTTGTATACGGCTTTAACGTTTCGTAAATGCCGACGGCGTCAAAGATGTTGAAATGGTCTTTCCCAATCTCATCGCACCGCCTTGTCGCCCGGCCGAGCATTTGTTCATACAAAATGCGCGAGCGAACGCGGCGCAAAAAGACGAGGTTCGTAATCGCCGGCACATCGACCCCTGTCGTTAACAAATCGACCGTCACCGCGATTGTCGGATATTTTTCGTTTTTAAACCTGCGGATCGCTCCTGACGGGTCTTTGATCGATCCGGTGATTTTCATGACCGCATTGTCATCGAACTCTCCGTATACGCGCGCAAATTCTTCTTTCAGCAGCCGGACGACGAGATCAGCGTGATCATCCGTCGCGGCAAAAATGAGCGTCTTCCCTTCATCATCCGGAGCGATATAGTTGACGAGCTCGCGAATGATGACACGGTTAAAGCTTTCCGTTACGACTTTCGTGTTAAAGTGCGAAACATCAATGTTCAGTTCATCCTCCAAATACTCTTGCGACACCGTATGGGATACGGCGTCGTAGACATCAACCGTCTCTCCTTTCGCCCACGTAATCCCTTCCCGTTTCAGCACCGTATCAAACTGATACGGCGGCTCATGGTCGACCAAATAGCCGTCGATGACCGCCTCGCGATACGAATACGTAAACACGGGCGGGCCGAAAATGTCCGTCGTATGCAAGGCGGGCGTCGCGGTCAAACCGATGCGGACGGCATCGAAGTAATCGAGCACTTGCCGATACTTGCTTACATAATCGCGATGGTCTTTAAACTCCAGCTCGATTTCGTTCATTTCTTTATCCAACGTATAGCCGCGGTGGGCTTCGTCGACGACGATGCAGTCATACTGGTCAATCGGCGGAACGTTTTCGGGACGGTCGTTGTAAAAAATGCGCTTCAACATTCCTTGAACGGTGGCGATATGCACTTTCGTCTCCGGATCGGGCTTTTGGTCGTACAGCGACTGCAAACCGTAAATCTCGGCAAACGTCTGAAAGTGCTCCATTCGGCTTTCTTTAAACGCCGCTTCCGCTTGTTCGGCGAGCGCTTTTCGGTCAACGAGAAACAAAATGCGCCGAAACCGTTTCGCTTTGAGCAAGCGGTAAATCAAACCGATCGCCATGCGCGTTTTTCCCGTTCCCGTCGCCATGGCGATAAGCACGCTCCGGCGCTTGTCTTCAAGCGCCCGCTCAACAGCCTGAATCGCCCGCACTTGGTACGGCCTCAGTTTCAAATAATCGAACGTCTCATCGCGCAGCCGCTGTTCGGATCGTTCAATGTCTTGTTCCAGCAGCTGTTTCAACCCGTCCGGCGTATACCAGCCTTGCAGCGGGCGCGGATGGTTCGTCGATTTCCGGGCGTCCAAAAACCAAATGCCGGACTTTTGTTCAAGCTGTTTCACGTACGGACGGCCGTTGGTGGCGAACAAAAATGGAACGAAATACTCCCCCCACGGCTCGTGAATCACTTCTTGCCCATGGCGCACAACGAGACGGGCGTATTGTTTTGCCTGTTCGATATCGGCGGGGATGTCTTTGCTTGCGCGTTTCGCTTCAATGAGGCCGACCAGCTCCAAGCCGATAAAAAGAGCATAATCGGCAACCCCGTGCCGAAGCGGCCATTCGGCAATCGCCAAATTCCGCCCCTTCTCTGGCCGCGCGCCTTTGGCAAAGCGCAGTTTTTCCGAATCAGCCTCCCAGCCAGCCGCCCGCAGCTGTTCATCGATGATGAGGCGCGTCTCTGCCTCAGTCAGTTCGAAATTCGCCACCGCCCGCCGCGAATAGTCACGCCGCTTTTGTTTTTCCTCGGCACTCGTATACAGCCCCGTCTCGCGGATGTGCGAAAGCTCCGCTTCCAAGTCGGCAAGCCGCTGTTTATACGATTCGATGAGCTGATTCAGTTCATCCGTCGATTCAGATGATGGCGGCAGCGGTTCTCGATACTGGGGAGCTTCGAACGACCAGTCGCCGTACACTTCCATAAACCATACGGCTAGGCGAAACGCCATGTGCAATAGCGTCTTTGCCTCATGCACATCCCCATAATGGGGATCATGCACCGCTTGATTGCCTTTTAAGCGGATCATCGTGAAGATGTCATATATCTCTTTTGGGATGATTTGTTCATACAGCAGCACCTTGAGGCGGTCTTGCTGATCGGTGCCGCGCTCTTCGCGAATGCCTTCGAGCGCCAATATGTATTTCGTCATCGCCTCGGCCAACTTGCGCAGCTCGCTGATCGCCACGTTTGGGTTTTGATGCACATGCCGCTCGGCCGTCTCCCCTACCCGGGCGAGCACATCCCATTTTCCTTCTAGAAATTGAAAGTTATGCGCCATGCCCATCCCTCATCTTCGTCTCTTTTGCAACTTTCTTCTTTTGCCATTATCATATCATGAAAAAAAGCCCGCTGAAAACGGGCTGTTTGTGTTCACCGGCAGGGCAATAAAAAAAGCGAACAGGGGTGGTTGCTGTTCGCAGTGTCATTGCTTCAAAGATGTGAGAATCAACTAGCGATGGCAAGGAAAGAGCGGCGCCAATTAAACATCTTTTAACAAATTCGAAACCTTTGATTGCTCATGATTTCATCAATCATCTCATCTATGTCATCCTTACTTTTCCCGCTAGTATCCAAAAGATGCTTTCGATCGAATCCTGATGCATGGAACTCATTCAGCAAAATGAGGCAGCGTTCCCCCATTTGTTGCTCGGGGACCCTCATCTCATCCCTTTGCCTTAACGTTTTCCCATCTGCCCACAAAACAACATACATAACCGTTACGTTTAAATCCTTTACATTTTCATACAACCATATCGCTTCTTGGGGAAAGGCAATATAATCCACTACCACATCATTGCCGTATTTTACAAAATTTCTTGCAAGACTTAGAATATTATCCCAAATTAATGAAAGCTCTTCTTTACTTTCCCACGGTTTTTTCCGTCCATTGATATGCATATGGCTGATGTCATCGCCGGAAATATACGCACTACGCTCCAACTTGTTCGCCAATGCTGTTGAGATTGTTGATTTGCCAACTCCAGCGGGGCCTGATATGACATAGACTGTTCTTGTTTGATTATTTTTCATATGCATCCCTTTTTACCTGCTCAATATAGTTTTATTACCCGTGGTGCTAGATAAGCTTGAGCAAGCATAAAAATAGCCCTTGCTTAGCGGATCTTCTAATGAAAGTGCAACCTACCTTCGAAAGGAGAATCCCCTTGACGTATTCGCTGATGACACTCGGGCTAGTTGAGCGCTAAGGCTTAACTAGCACCACGGGTTGCAAATAATCTTTTTTGATATCTTCCAACCAAATCTTTTTTATAGAACTATCGACTTCTTCGTAAATTTTTTCGCTAAACATAGTCTCCCCCATATAACCAAAAAATTCAAATAAAAACGACAACATAAACAAAAAAATCCCTTTAAGCCTTGCAGCTCAAGGGATTTCACTTGATGATTCCGACTGGGCTCGAACCAGCGACCTCCACCCTGTCAAGGTGGCGCTCTCCCAGCTGAGCTACGGAATCATATGTTGTTGTTCGCTGTTGAACACATTTTTAATTATATATAACGGAAATACAAGTTGTCAACTATTTTTTAAAAAATAAGTGTTCACTGTGAAAAAGGGGAAGCTCGTGCCGTCCTCGATCAGAACAACCCGTGATCGAACGACTCGAGCAAAAGCGGGGTATACCGGCGGCGGGCGGATTCGTACTGTGTGATGATGCGGCGGCGTTGCTGTTTAGCGAAGGCCGCTGTTTCGATCAAGTCGGTGTCAAGCTGTAGGCTGGCGGTCGAGATGACGTAACAATCAAGGCCAAGCGAGGCGGCGAAGTCGAATCTGTTATTGGCACACAGATAGGACAAATAACCAACACGGAGGAAGAAATCTTACAGCGGGGCAGCGCATTTTTCTATTACATTCTGATTGTTCTATCAAACGAGAATCAGTATATTAGAAATAAGCCCATAGTCTTAGAAGAAAGGCGGAAAAACATGTATCGTTCATTCGTACACCAGCTGCTGCGCCATTACATTACTGGATCGGCCATCGCTGTCGGCATCGTTGGTGCGACATTAATGCTGACGACGCTCCGCATTTCCTTTCAGGAGGGAAAGTGGCTGGTAGGGATTTTGTTGCTGTCGACAATGGTCATGGGAGCGGCCGAGTGGATCGTTTTTCGCCGTGACTTGGCGCCGATTCGCCGTTTTTTTGCCGTCAAACAGCCGGACGAGAGATTGGCCGCAAAGGCCCTGGAACAAACACGCCGCTTGCCGATATTGGCGGTGCGCCGCATTTTAGGTCCGCATTTGTTCGGGTTGTCGATTCCCGGCATGGGGCTGACGGCTTTATGCATCCATCACCATGTCCTATCCCTTCCGTATCGATATATCTTGTACGCCTTTATCGGCGCCATTTTGATCGCGTCGCTCCATGCGTTGATTGAATTTTTCTTGACAACGAAAACTTGCCGGCCGCTGATGGCGCATTTGCTTACGAAGGCTGGCAGGATCGATGAAAGGCATCCGCCGCTTCCCGTGTCACTCAAAACAAAATTGCAACTGACGGTCTTGTTCAGTGGGATATTTCCTGTTCTGCTGTTCAGCTTAGCGACGGAAATCAAATGGTCGCTCGCCGGACCGAGTGCATCCCATTGGTCGTATTGGCCCTGGGCAGCCGTGATTTTGCTGTTTTCGACCGCCTTCTCCGTTTTTTTGACCCGCTTATTGGTCAATGAGATCAATGAACCCGTCAGTGTGCTTGTAGCGCATATGAAACAGGCGGAAAACGAAACATACACCCCCGTCGCCCACAATGTGTATACCGATGAATTTGCCTATTTGCTTCGCGGATTCAACCATATGATCGATGCTGTGCATCGCCGCGACCGAACGAACAAAGAACTGCTTAACAGTTTCATCACTGTCCTGACAGCGGCGCTTGACGCCCGCGATCCTTATACAGCTGGGCACTCGCTGCGCGTGGCCCGTTACGCACTCGCGATTGGGGAAAAGCTTTCCCTTCCGAATGAACAGCTTGATGCCTTGTATCGTTCCGCTCTACTGCATGATATCGGAAAGATCGGCGTTCCGGACGCCATTTTGCTTAAAGTGGGAAAGCTAAGCGATGACGAATTTGCCTGGATCAAAAAACACCCTGCCCTTGGGGAAGCCATTTTGCGAGAAGTCAGGCCGATCGAACCGATCGAACCGCTTTTGCCCGGCATTCGCTCCCATCACGAACGCATCGATGGCAAGGGATATCCAGATGGCTTAGCAGGTGACGAGATTCCATTATTCGGAAAGATTATTGCCGTCGCGGATGCGTTTGATGCCATGACTTCGGACCGCCCGTACCGAAAAGGCATGGATATTCGCCAAGCGGCCGACATTTTAAAGAATGGAAAAGGAACTCAATGGGATGAAGAAATTGTCGATGTGTTTTTGCAATATGTAGAACAACAACTTTTGCCTTCTTCTACAGCGGTTTCCTAATCAGCGCTGTCCAAACCTTCTTTCTGGCACGAAGCACGGTTCAGGCTGCATCTTTCTTCCTTTCAAACAGTGCAAACGGTACGCCCCCGTCGCAAGGGGCATACCGTGCGGCGCCTTGCTAGGTGGATGGGACGGACGGCCGCTCTTTCACAAACGACAACGCCTGCTCAAAATCGGCGATCAAATCGTTGACATCCTCCAGTCCGACGCTCAGCCGCAGCAAGCCGTCGGTAATGCCGCGGCGGAGTCGCTCGTCTTTCGGCATGGCCGCATGCGACATTTTCGCCGGGTGCGATAAAATTGACTCGACCGCCCCAAGGCTGACGGCGAACACGGGCAGGCGGACGTTTTGCACGAACGTCCGGGCCGATTCTTCATCGGCAAGGCGGAACGACAAGACGGCGCCAAACCCGGCCGCCTGTTGGCGCTGGATGTCATGGCCTGGGTGGTGCGAAAGCCCCGGATAATACACATCTTCCACTTTCGGATGGCGCGCCAAATACTCAGCGATGGCCAGGGCGGATTCGGACGATTGTTTCAGCCGGACATGAAGCGTTTTGATCCCCCGCAGCACAAGCCACGCATCTTGCACGCCGAGGACGGCGCCAAAGGCGTTTTGCAGTTTGTACAATTCTTTTCCCAATTCCTCGTCTTTCACGACCGCCAGCCCGGCGACGACGTCGCTATGGCCGGCTAAAAATTTCGTTGCGCTGTGTAGGACGACGTCGACGCCAAGATCAAGCGGCCGCTGCAGCGCCGGCGTCATAAACGTATTGTCAAGAAACGTTAGGCAGCCATGCGCTTTCGCCAGCTTGACAACACTCCGAATATCGGTCACTTTTAAGAGCGGATTGGACGGCGTTTCCATGTAAATGACTTTCGTGTTCGGTCGGATGTTTTCGGCGACGGCGCGCAAATCGGTCATATCGACAAACGTATACTCAATGCCAAAGCGGCTCAATACTTCGGTGATCATCCGGTACGTGCCGCCGTAAACGTCTTCCGTCACGAGGACGTGGTCGCCTCTGGACAAGAGCAAAAACGCCGTCGAAATGGCGGCCATGCCAGAAGCGAAGGCGAATCCGCGCACGCCGCCTTCTAACGCCGCGATCGTTTCCTCAAGCGCCTCGCGCGTCGGGTTGCTGGAGCGGCTGTAGTCGTATTTGCCGAATGAATCGAAATCGAACTGATGGAACGTGGAGGCGTGCTGGATCGGCACGCTCACCGCCCCGGTTGCGCGGTCGACTTTCCATTCGTTATGGAGCAGTTTCGTCGAAAACGACCATTCCTGTTCCATCGCTTACACCTCTTTCATGTTTTTCAATGCCTGCGCCAAGTCGGCGATCAAATCGTCAGCGTGCTCAATGCCGACCGAGAAACGGAGCAGCCGGTTGCAAATACCGTTTTGGATGCGGATTTCCTCAGGAATGTCCGCATGCGTCTGCGTCGCTGGGTACGTAATAAAGCTTTCGACTCCGCCTAAGCTTTCCGCGAATGTAATGAGGCGCAAGCTTTTTAAAAACCCGTTCACCCACTTTTCATCGGCAATCCGGAACGACAGCATCCCGCCTCTTCCCGGATACAACACATCGGTGACATCTTCATGTTCGCGCAAAAAGGCGCTCACTCGCTTCGCGTTTTCTTCATGTTGGCGCATCCTTAGCGCCAGCGTTTTCATCCCGCGGATCAGCAACCACGAATCAAACGGCGACAAAACAGCGCCGATGGCGTTCTGATACTCGGCCAGGCGTTGACAGAGCTCCTCGCCCTTGGCGACGACAAGACCGGCCAAGACGTCGTTATGGCCGCCTAAATATTTCGTGGCGCTGTGGATGACAATATCGGCGCCCTGTTCGATCGGGCGTTGAAGCACCGGTGTATAAAACGTGTTGTCAACGATCAACAAAAGCCCGTGCCGCTTGGCGAGCTCGGCGACCGCAGAGATATCCGTCTCGTGCATGAGCGGATTCGTTGGCGTTTCCAAAAAGATGGCTTTTGTTTTTTCCGCAATTTTTTCCTCTACAGCAGCAAGATCGGTAAAATCGACGTAATGGAACCCAAGACCGTACTTGCGCCAGCCGCGCTCAAACAGGCGGTACGTGCCGCCGTACAGGTCGGCCGATACGAGAAACTCATCTCCGCTCTCAAACAAGGCGAGCACTGTCTGAATGGCGGCCATGCCGGAGCTGAACGCGTAGCCTTGGTCGCCGCCTTCAAGCTTCGCGATCGCTTCTTCGACGATTTTGCGCGTCGGGTTGCCGGTGCGGATGTAGTCAAACCCGGTCGACTCTCCGATGCCGGCATGGCGGTAAGCGGTGGAAAAATAAACAGGCGGGTTGACCGTCCCCGTCGCCGTTTCGCTCCGGTTGCCAATTTGCGCTAACAACGTCTCCAGTTTCTCCATCTCATCTCTCTCCTTCTGCTGAAAATTCCATCATGGGTCAACGGCCGACCGCTTGGCGCCAAACGAAGCGCCGCTGTCTCTCGGGCAGCGGCCGAGCGCCTTCGTCCGAAACCGCCTCGCGGTTGATGGAAGCGGCCGCTTGAGTAAATAAAAAAAGTCTTCTAAGAAGAAGACTTTTCCATACGCACATGGTCATGCTTCTTCTTATCTGCCGAATTGAATGCTCAATTCGCTGGATTTAGCACCTGGCCGCCGGGCGGCTGGTTGCTGAAGCTTCATTGGGCCAGTTCCCTCCGCTTCTCTTGATAAGAATGAGACGCGTATTCAATTTTTCTAATTTAATAAAAAATGTAGCGCATTCCCCCCGTTTTTGCAAGTCATTTTTTTATCAATGGCACCATTCGGCAAATTCACAAAAAATTCGAGCCGTTCATTAACATCTTTTGGTGCAAATATGTTACAATAACAGATGAACTTACGCTTTCATGGAGGATGGTCATGGCGACAGCAACAGGAACGATGCGCGACTGCAAGTTGTACAGCGGAGAGCTGCAAGAAGAAATCGAACTGCTCATCTACTTGCCAAGCAATTTTTCGCCGCTTTACAAATATTCTTTATTAATCGCGCAAGACGGCAAAGATTATTTTATGTATGGAAAAATGAAAACCGTCATCGAAACGCTGATGGAAGAAGGAACAATCGACCGGACGATCGTCGTCGGCATCCCGTATCGGAACGTCAACGACCGCTACGAGAAATACCACCCGGAAGGACGAAAGCACGAAGCATACCTTCGTTTTTTAGCCCATGAGCTCGTCCCGTTTTTGGACCGCGAACTGCCGACATACCAAATGGGCAAAGGCCGGGCGCTGATCGGCGATTCGCTCGGCGGAACGGTGTCGCTTCTAGCCGGGTTGTTGTATCCGCATACATTTGGGAAAATCGCCATGCAGTCCCCCTATATCGATGACTCGGTATTGGCGCGCATCCGCTCATTCCGCGATCCATCGCTCCTTTCGCTTTACCATTCTGTTGGCACAGAGGAAACAGCGGTGAAAACGACGGATGGCCATGTGCGCGATTTTATCACCCCGAATCGAATGGCGCGGGACTTGTTTATGGAAAAACGGTTTGCTTATACGTACCATGAGTTCGAAGGCGGCCATGCGTGGACGTATTGGCAGCCGGATGTACCCCGGGCCGTAGCCGCTGTTTTATCATTATAGGACAAAACGGAGCAACTTCAAAGATGTCGAAGCCGCCGCATCCATTCCGTGCGTTTCCTGTGCATGGAAAAAGAACTGGTTCAAGGAGGGAAAACAAAATGAAGTACGGCATTGTGATCTTTCCGCCAAAACGGATTCAGGACTTCGCCAACTCGTACCGGAAACGGTACGACAGCCATTACGCCCTCATCCCGCCGCATATTACGCTGAAATACCCATTTGAAGCGGATGAGGAGCAAATAAAAAAAATGGCGAAAGAGTTGCGCCGCATTGCGGCGGAAACACCTCCCATTCCGATCAAAGTGACGAAATTCAGCTCGTTTTACCCGACAAGCAACATCATTTATTTGAAGGTGGAACCAAACGACGTGCTCGAGCGCCTTCATGAACAACTGCACAGCGGCTTGTTCGCCGGAAAGCCGGAGTTTGTGTTCGTGCCTCACATTACGATCGGCCGCGATTTGCCGGGCGCAGAATATGCGGACGTCTACAGCCAGCTGAAGCTGCAAGATGTGCACTTCGAGGAGACCGTCGACCGCTTCCATCTTCTCTATCAGCTGGAAAACGGCTCGTGGACCGTCTATGAAACGTTTATCGTCGGAGGAAAGGAAACGGTCTGAGATGAACATTGCGATTGGCACAACGCAAGATCGCGCTTTGTACGAAGACGCCTTGCGCGTCCGCCGGCTCGTATTCATTGAGGAGCAAAACGTGCCGGAAGACGAGGAAATCGACACATTCGAGGACGACTCGTTCCACCTCGTCCTGTATGATGGCCAAACACCGGTGGGTGCTGGGCGACTCCGTTTCATTGACGAAGGCGTCGGCAAAATCGAGCGCATTTGCGTCCTGCCGTCCTACCGCGGCCGCGGCGCCGGACGGATGGTGATGGAAGCGATCGAACAGCTGGCGAAAACAAAAGGGGCGAAAACGGCGAAACTGAACGCCCAGACGCACGCAGAACCGTTTTACCAAAAGCTCGGCTATACGACCGTCTCCGGCGTCTTTATGGACGCCGGCATCCCACATGTCACGATGGTGAAATCGCTCGAATGATGGCCATAGAACAGCCTCGTCTACACTGATCCAAGGCTTGGGATCATCGAACATCGTTTCGCTCTCCTGAGCCAAGCAGAGCAAAAGGGAGCTGTGCGCACGCAAGCTCCCTTTTGCTTACTTTTTGTTGTTCAGCATATTGGCGATCGTATTGAAATCAATTTGCTTGCCGTTATGGACGATCGCCTTGACGATTTGATCCTCAAGTTCTTTTGGCACTTTCCGGTTGGCAATTTGCGCCACCCGCTTCACCACTTGGCGCACCGTTTTTTCATCGCTGAAATTGGCGTTTTGCAGCGAGTTGGCGAGCTCAAAAACGTCTTTCATATTGACACCTGTTTTCTTTTCGATGTTTTTAAAAAATTGCTGATCCATCGTTCCGCCTCCTTCTCCCTGCTATATCGTATGATGCTCCCGCCTCGGCGTGCATCAAATTAGGGAAAGAAAAATACGAGCCGCTCCGTGGCGCCGAAACGGCCCGTACCCCTTTCGCTTTTTCCGTTAGGCGACAAATGCCGCGCCGACAATAATCAACAAAATGAACAACACGACAATCAGCACAAAGCCACCGCCATAGCCACCGCCATAGCCGTAGCCGTAAGGATAACCATAACCGCAGAAGCCCATCATAATGTGCACCTCCTTCTCCGTTTACTGTATCGTATTCACCGGCTTAGCGAGGCGTATGGGCGCAAACGCCATTTTGTCATCTAAATCGGCGGAACAGCCCGGCAAATTCCCGCTCCTTCTTCGCAAACCATTGCTCGATGTAGTCTAAGTTGCCTTGCACACTTTTTAGAAACCCATTGTTCAATTTTTCGATTTCTTGCAGCTGCTTGTCGAAGTCTTTTCCCCATTGTTCAAACAGGCGGATGAACGTTTCATGCCCTTCTTTGCGCGACGCAACCCAACCTTCGAGCGCCTTTTCCAGCTCTTTGCTCACACGTTTCCCCCCTTTCTTACTGTTGTATGCAAAAACGGCTGCCCGTGGTGAAGGCATCACCGTTCTTTTTTTACCTTGCCATATGGTAAAGTAAAGATGAACGGCAACATGAAAGGGAGGGAACGAATGTGAGACAAATTGAAACAGTTGAGCAATTCGAGGCGGTCATTTCCGGTGATAAACCAACGATCATCAAGTTTTACACAACTTGGTGTCCGGACTGCGTGCGCCTCAATATGTTCATCGATGACATCGTTCGCGACTATAGACAATATGATTGGTTTGAAATCGACCGTGACCAGTTTTCGGAACTTGGCGAGAAATACCAGGTACTTGGCATCCCGAGCCTGCTTGTCTTCCGCAACGGAAAAAAAATTGCTCATCTGCATAGCGCCGATGCGAAAACGCCGGAAGAAGTGCGCGCCTTTTTGCAGTCCCTGCCGGAGTAAGACGGGGCGGCATCCTTGCCTCGCCAGAGAAGAAGGGCAACAAAAAGAGGCTGTCCGAGAAGGAAGCTTTCCTTCTCGGACAGCCATGCGAATGAACAGACAGCTCCTTATGGATCGCCGATTGTGGAAACGGAAGCCGTCAATATTCAATTTCGTCGTAGTCTTTCGGCTGGCGCGTCAGCTGCGGGCTGTCAAACATCAATTCAATCGAAATTTCCTCATCGGTCGTCCGCGTCCGCTCGGAGCGGTCGTTTGGTTTCAATTGGACTTGAATTTCCTCATCCGTCGTTTTTATCCGTTTGTCTTCCATCGTCTTTTCCTCCTGTGTCATCAGTTTCGCAAGAGCGGTTCGACTTTTTGCACAAGCTCTGCCATTTTTGCGGCGTTTCGTTCATACAGCGCCTTCGCCTCTTCGGAATTCGTCTGCAACGCATACAGCTCCAGATCAGCCTGCACTTTTTTCATCGCGGCCAAGAGCAGCTTTTTCTCCTGCGGCTCGGCAATTTGGATCTTATCATCGTACAAATCGATCGTCAGCTGTCCGTATGAATCGACTTGGGCGAGAAACACATTTTCAATCGCCACTCCTTGTTTGTCAAGCTGTTCCTTCAGCCAGCCGCGGCCAAGCCCCATCGTAGCGAGCGGCTCATCCAAAATCATGCCGTCCATGATGACCGTTTGCGGCTCTTTTTCCCGCGGCGGGTTTGGGAACACGTCGCCGACGGTGAGCGGCTGCTTTTCCCGCTTCAGCAACACGTTCAAGTCGCCGTTCGGCTCAAGCACCGCAAACTCGACGTCGGCGACGCGAAACACATCTTTTTTGCGCAGCTGTTCGAGCAGCTCGTCAACCGTATATTTCTCCCGTTTCAAATTTTCCTCTAAAATTTTGCCGTTTTTAATAAAAACCGTGGAGTTGCCCTCGACAAAATCGCGAAATTTCTTGTTGCGCAGCGAGAGTCGAGCGACAGCCACTGGAAACAGCGACCAAATCAAAATGCTGGTGATGCCTTCTTGCAACGAAATTCCTAAATCGACCGACATCGTTCCAGCGATATCGCCGACGGTAATGCCGACGATGTATTCAAAAAACGACAATTTTGATAATTGCTTTTTGCCGAGAATGCGGGTGATCACAAACAACCCGATTAAAATGCAAATCGAACGAATGGCGGTTTCTAACCATATAGGCATCGATCATGCTCCTTACTTTCCGTGGTATTGCGGCTCTTCGAACTCGAGCCGGCCGATCCGGTCTTTGATGTCCGCGATGATCTCCTCTGTCGCAAGCATCGCTTCATGAAACGTCCGTTGCGCCGTTTCATCCTGGGAAGTGAGCGCCAGCTGTTGCAGCCCAGCGTGAATGCCTTTTAAGCTCGCCAACGTTTGTTTCACCTGCGAAGCAACGGTCATGGAAGATCCCTCCTATCCTTTCGGGCGGAACAAGAGCGCCCCGATAAACCCAAAGACGATCGCCGCGGAGATGCCGGCGCTCGTCACTTCAAACATGCCGGTCAACACGCCGACAATGCCGTGTTTTTCTGCTTCTTGCATCGCGCCGTGGACGAGCGCATTGCCGAAGCTTGTAATCGGAATCGTCGCCCCGGCGCCGGCAAAATCAATGAGTGGCTCATACAAACCGAATCCATCCAAAATCGCCCCGACGACGACGAGAATCGTCAACGTATGCGCAGGTGTCAGTTTAAACACATCCATCAAAATTTGCCCGATCACGCAAATCAGCCCGCCGACGACAAACGCCCAAAAAAACATAGCCAACACGCTACGCCTCACCTCCATACTCGATCGCCACCGCGTGGGCGATGCATGGAATCGTCTCGTTTTGCTGGAACGATAGCGGCGACAATAGCGCTCCTGTCGCGACTGCCAAAATGCGCTTCAGCTCGCCGCGCCGCATCCGTTTGATGAGATGCCCGTAAACGACAACGGCGGAACAAGCCGCCCCACTTGCGCCGGACAAAACCGGCTGCCCATCGCGGTAAATGAGCAGTCCGCAATCTTGGTAGCGCTCTTCATCGATGTCAATGCCGTGCTGACGCAGCAAGTCAAGGGAGACTTGGCGTCCGATTCGCCCTAGATCGCCGGTGACGATCAAATCGTAATACGATGCATCGATTTGCATGTCGCGCAAATGCGCCTCAATCGTATCGACCGCCGCCGGCGCCATCGCTCCACCCATGTTGAACGGGTCGGCAAGCCCCATATCCACAACGCGGCCGATCGTCGCCGCGGTCACGCGCGGCCCGTCCCCTTTCGGGCTGACGATCGCCACGCCAGCTCCCGTTACTGTCCACTGCGCCGTCGGCGGCTTTTGCCCGCCGTATTCCGTCGGGTAACGAAACTGTTTTTCGACGGCAGCGTTGTGGCTTGAGGCTCCGGTTAATATATAATCTGCCCCGCCGTAGTTGGTAATAAAAGCGCTTAGCGCCAGCCCTTCCATCGAAGTGGAACAGGCGCCAAAAACACCGAGATACGGCATGCCGAGCGTTCGGGCAGCAAAGCTTGTCGGGGTCATTTGGTTGATCAAGTCGCCGGCGATGAGAAATTGCACTTTTTCTTTCTCTAGGCCGGCTTTTTCCATCGCCTGAAACGCTGCTTCCTCCATGAGCACGCGGTGCGCCTTCTCGTACGACTCCTCTCCGAGCCATAAATCTTCGTGAAGAAGATCAAAGTCTTCCGCGAGGCGGCCGTTTGCCTCAAACGGCCCGCCGACCGCCGCTGTTGCGATGATTGCCGGCTTGTTCGCAAACACCCATGTGCGGTGCCCTTTCAGCATTACAATCCCCCCCACTGGGTCGCAATCGTTTTGACAAGGGCGATAACAAAGGCGGCAAACGTACCGAACAAGATGACCGATCCGGCGAGCTTGAACATGTTCGAGCCGACGCCTAACACAAATCCTTCCGTCCGGTGCTCAATCGCCGCCGAGATGACGGCGTTGCCAAACCCTGTCACCGGCACGGCGCTTCCCGCCCCAGCGAATTGGGCGATCCGGTCATAAACGCCAAGCCCAGTTAAAATCATCGACAAAAAGACCATCGTCGCCACCGTCGGATTGCCTGCCGTTTGCTCGGTAAAGTCAAAAAAATACATGTAAAAATAAGAGATCGCCTGTCCAATCACGCAAATGATTCCGCCAACGAGAAACGCGCAAACACAGTTGCGAACGATAGGGCGCTTCGTTTCCCGCTCTTTTTCGAATAAATGATATTCCTGCTGAACCGGGGTCAGCTTTTTCCGTTTTTCATTCGCCATAATGACACCTCTTATGTTTGCTCTTTGCTTAGCTTTTCAATGCGCCTGATTTCCCGATTGACTTTTCGTTCATCCCAGCGTCGATTGTCCATGTTAGCTTTTAATTCCTTCGTCTTCCAAAAAATTTTCAAATCGCTCGAGGAAACAACGTCATAGCCAGGAAACAGGTCGCGCAGTTTTTGGTCAATGTCTTTCTCAATTTGTTTTCGACTCCACCGCTTCATATGGGGAATTTGATAAGCAATGAGCAACCGATCCCCGCTGTTGACCGCCACCACGTCCCGAACATCGTCGCGCCCGCGCAAATAGCTGGCCGCCCGCTCGGCCGGACCTTGGTTCAGCTCCGCATGTTTCGCCGTCCCGGACGTTTGGGTTCTCAGCAGGTTTGCCCCTTGCAGCGATTGCTTTTGTTCCGTTTCTTCTTTGGCGCAGCCGCCGACCGCGATCATCGCAACGACGGCCGCCAACCACCATTTTTTCATCTTCATCAACCCATTCGTTTTTATGTATTTCCGCCAAGTCGGGAAAGGTTGGCGTGCTGTGCCAACCTTTCCGCCTAAACCATCCCATTCGCTTCTGCGAAGGTTATTGTTGTTTATATTGTGGCTCTTCGTTTTGAATTTCTTGCATGCGCGAGTTCACCAAATCAATGACCGCCTGCGTTTGTTGGGCAGCTTGTTGGTAAAGCTGTTTCGCGGCTTGGTTTTCGGTTTGCAAAGCAAACGTTTCGAAGCTCGCTTGAGCCGATTTTAACCCCGCCAATGTTTGTTTCACTTGTGTTGCAACCGTCATGATTCATGTCCTCCTTATATGGTGTAAGATGGGTGGTGACAATGTTTAGAATGGTTTTTCGCCGCCAAATTATAATTGTCATTTTCTGCAAAACGTTCTGCCGCCTTTCCAGCCTTTCCGGGCACGAAAAGGGCGCCTTCTGCAGGCGCCCATACGGTTTACGACTTGTCATCAACTTTGTCGGAATAACCGCGGCCGAGCGACGGGTTGTTTAAAATACCGGCCATCACCAAAATGCTTAACAACGCATGATACAACTGTTCATACTTGCCAAGGTCGATGTCGACGCCAAACGTCTCCAGCGCCAGTACAACAAACGATCCGATCCCGAGCCAAAGCCCGTAATTTTTAAAACGCTCCACCGTTTGCGTCCCCCATTTGCTTTATGGCTAGATCCACGAGAACGGTCTCCGTTCTCCTTCGTTTCGATCATGGCCTCCTTCACCATGTTCTTCCTTATCCCGGTCCCGCACATCTTCAACGGCTTCCATTTCCGTATCATCGCGGTGCGGGAACAACCATGGATCGCGGATGCGGCCGCGCGGCATAATGACGATGTCATCGGCATGAATGATCAATTTATCGACATGAATCACTTTCGCTTTTTTCCGATCCGACATGCCCTTCCCTCCTTCCTTTCGCCTAGTTGCACTGTTAGACTATGCAAGGAGGCGAAGCGAAGTATAGGCATCTCTCACAGATTTCCGTTATTTCTTCTTGATGACGGCTGGCCGACCGCATCCGCATCCGCTCGGACGCCGCACAGGCTGCGTTGTCGAAGAAAGCACCCTTGTCACCGGTTTCGACGGAGTAGGCTTCTTCATTCCTCATCCCTCCATCCCGAAAAAGTGTAGCCCTCGCCGATCAACCAATTTATGTTCAAGTCCATTTCCGTACCATTCGTCTCTAATCGAAACGGCATAAAAACAAACAATGTCTAACGGCGAGAGAAAAAGCGAGCGGCTACTGCTATTGTATGGCTTGGCGAGCCAAGGGTGCCTCTCATTTTTCGTTTCGCTCCGGGTGTGGCATGATGGCATTTTCTTGCCTCAGTGTGCGGAAAAACCAGCTGTCCGGCCGTTCGTCCTCATCTGCCTTGCCCGTTTTTTCGCTCCATGGCGATTGCAGCAGCTGGCGGCGAAGCTCGTCATTTTCCTTCGCCAGCTGTTTGAGCTGCTCGTAGCGCTTGGCGCTTTGGTAAGCCAGTTCCTTTAACACAATGTTTTCGGCTTCCACCTCTTTCAGCCGGCGCTCCAGTTCAGCCATTCGCTCAGCAAGCCGCTGTTCACCTGTCCCCCTTCTCTCTTCATTCATCGCCCCATGTTTGTCTTTCATCATTCGACATCTCCTCCTTTGATTCATCGTTGTCTGCACCCACCAGCAAAAAATCCGCATCTGTCCCAACACATTTACCTAAGCCGTTCCATAGTATACAGTAGTCCCAAACCACCAGGCGTTGGGGAACAACTGAACGATAGGAGGAACGAAGAAAATGGGTCATCATCACCGTCGCGATACAGAAAGAGTATGCATCAGAACGCGCAAAATTTACGACTGGGTGACGCGGCAAGTCGATGTGCCATTGCGAAGCTTCAGCGGCGAGGATTTGGAAGCGATTTTCCCGATGGACCACTGCCAGCGGGAAGGAACGATTTGCGATTTTTTGGGAGCGCAACATACAAACCCGCAACACTTGACGATCCGCTGCTTCCTGACAGACGCCGACGGAAACCCGATCGACTCGGTCGTTGACCAGGACGCATTGATTTGCCAGGAAATTACGCAGCCAAACGGCCGGCAGTCCGTAAACGTCACCCTTCCTTCTGGGGAAACGGTGACGCTGCAAAAAGTCAAAGCGCTCATCAAAGGGCATGTCGTCGTGCAAATTGTCAGCCCAGCCGGCACGGTCATTTGCCAATCGAAACCAATTCCGTTCGCTACAGCACAAACGTTCATCTTGTGCGCCCCAGAAGGCACGCAGCTCAACTGCCATATTTCGTTCTTCGAATGCGACACGAGCCTAGTCTGCACAGACAACTTTGCACAACTTGATGTTTCCATCACCTTATGCCTTGAAGTCCAAGTGGAAGCTGATGTCAAAATCGAAGTCGAAGCTCGTTTCTGCCAACCGCGCGAAGAATTGGCCGAAGCCGTGCTTTGCCCGACAACCAAATTCCCGCCGCAATGCCCGGACGTATTCCCGGCCATGTAGCGTCCTGCACCGTTCAGGCTGTTGTTCCAACAACAGCCTTTTTTATATGGCATGCACCCGCAATGGATACATAAGATGAGAATGGAAGGGGTGGAAACCGTATGAAAAACAAAAACGACCAACACCTCCGTCTGCAGCAGCAAATCATCCACTACCGGTCAGAAGCAGCCTCATGCCGGCAACAAGTGCAGCAACTGGAGGCCGAGTTGGCCAAGGAAAAAATGCGCAGCGCCTATTTGAAAGAGAAGCTGCGTGAAGCAGAAACAACCAACGTTGAAACGTACAAGAAAAAAATCGCCGCCTTGGAACGCCAGCTTCTGTTGTGTGAAATTGCACTGGAAGAAACGCGATATAACACCTCAAAAGAGACACAGACACCAGCGTTTGAACGAGCTGCTGCCGTGTCAGCGTTGTTTCACTATTCTGTCGTCGTTCCGACGCATCTTGATGAGGAGGAGCTGACCATCATCGGCGATTTCATCATTCGCAATCACGGAACAGCGCCGCTTCACCATTTGATTGTCTGTCTCCGCCTTTCGCCTCCAAAAACGGCGGTGCTCAGCGGGAAAATTGTTTTGCCAAACAGCGGACGGGCCGAGCAGGAAACGCTGATCTCCAATAGCGCGGAAAGCTGGATGTTCACCCACGAAAACTGGCGGGAAAAAGTGCGGCAAAGCGGGGAATACTGGCTTGCCCCGCTTTATGACGCCCCGCTTGAACCAAGCGAGGAGCGGCGCTTTTCCCAGTTCGAAATCACTGTTCCCCCGTCCAGCAATGCCCGCTCATTGACGGTTGATGGATTCGTGTATTGCGCAGAACTGCCAAAGGGCGTTCCTGCCGCCAACCATATTGCCATTCAATGGTGACCCGCTCGTTTTCCGCCTTCATGCCGACCAGCGGCGCACCTGCTGTTTGGGCCGGCCGTTTTGAGCCGGCTCCGCTATTTCCTATTTCAAACAATAGGAGTTGGACGTTTCCTTCCATCAACGTCATCCCGACAAGCTGCGCGGCTGTTTTTGCATCACCGGCTGACGACGACTTCCATCCACACCGCCGGCCATTCCTTCAGCGAACGTTGCCCAACCAGCATCAGCGATTCGCTGTCCATTTTTTGACCAAAACGACGCCCGCCGGCATCCCTCATTGGCTGTGTCATGACCTCAATAGCCGCCTTTCTCCTTACGACAACCATTTACTAACGATCGTCTCCATGATCGCCGCCCCGCCGGCAATCGCTAGAAGCATAATGAGCGGCTCAAAAACATTCGGCCAAAGCATTAGGCCAATATAACAAAACGCCGCACACCAGATCCCCGTGCACCAGTAGCAGCTCAGCAGTTCGCCAAACCAGCGACGCAGCCCGCCTCCCTTGAAAGAAAGAAACACTTGTTTGCTTCCGTCCGGAAGCTCCTGCTCCGTCCATTCGTGAAAGGGACGGCGAATCCAGGCGGTGATCGCGTCATATACGATGAGCCGTGTCAGGCGAAAGCTGGCTAAACAAAGAAGGACAAATGAAAACGGATCGTCCATGCTCCCCTCCCCTTTCCATGATTATGACCGCAAAAAACCGATTGCCTTCTGTCGTTCCCATTTGGCAGCTAGCGAATTCTCTTTGGTACAGACGTTTACCCAAACGCTCTCCTACGCCAATCATATGATGGAGTATAGGTTTTTAACACAAGAGACTAGAAAGGAGGCGACGCGATGTACCATGTCTTTTTCAACCGACGCCCAACCCGCCCCCGCCTTCCCCGTGCTCTTTACGAACAGCTGGCCGCGCTTCCACTCAACACTGAGGTTAACGTGCACACCACCAACGAGACGCATTACAATGCGCTTTTTCTCGGCTTCGAGCCGCGGACGAACAGCGTCTCGCTATTGGTTGACCGCTTTTATAAAGAGGGGGGGCGCTCGCTTACGATCGATGCTGCCACGATCACCTCAATCGATCTCCCTGCCTCCATGAGGCCAGCTCCATCCGCCGACACAGATGAAGAGGAAGAATAGCTAGAAAAGAAGGCACAGCCGGCTGACGCCAACCAGCGCGGTCGGCGCTTATTTTTTTGGCGGCGCCGTTTTCTCATTGACTAGTGCGCTTGTCTATACATTCGCTTCTCGTATTACATACACTTTTACTAATCGACAATAGATGCTAGGAGGAACTGATCTTGGCTTCGAAACGATCTCGCTTGTTGTTTGACATTTTAAGCAGTTACGACCTGACTGGAACTGAAGTCGATATCATGAAGGAACTGAAAAACGACAAAGTATGGCTTGTGCGAAACAAAAAAACGAGGGAACGGTACGTGCTGAAACGGCTGAGCGAAGACAAAACGAATTTTCCGATTTTGCTTCATTCAAAGCTGTACCAAGAAGGATTTCATGTCCCAAAAATCTTCCAAACGAAAACAGACCAATATTACATCCACCGAAAAGGCCATTACTACTATTTGATGGACTACATCGTCCCAAGCGGAACGAAGCCCTCTTTCCAACAACGGATCGAAGGGCTCGCCCGCTTTCATGCTCACAGTCTGTTTGCCGATTGGATCGGCCCCTGCCCTTCATCGTTTCCGGAGCCAAAAGACGTGCTGAGCGCACATCGGCAAAAAGCAGCACAGTTAGAGGAGCAGGCAAAGGCCATCGATCATGGTGACACTCTTTCTCATATAATGGAACAGATGGCCCGGATCGCTAATCAAAGTTATGCATGGCTTGAAAAAAGCAATCTAGCTGATTTTTGCCGCACAGCGAAAGAACGAAAGGCCATTTGCCACGGGGATTACAACAGCAACAACCTTTTATTGGCGGAAAACCACGAAGTCATGATGATTGACTTTGACCGCGCCTACTATGGCCTCCCGCTTGATGATTTTCGCTTTCTGCTTGTTTCATTGATGAAAAACCCGAAAAACGATGCGGTAAAGCGAACGAAGCTGCTATTTGACCTTTATTTCTCCATTTGCCCGCTGTACGCTCCGTACAAGAGCGTCTATGTCGCTGATGCTATGTTTCCTCACGTGTTTTACAGCGAAGCGGTCGGCCGTGAAAAACAAAAGCAAGCGTTGCACAGCCCATCGTCCTTGGACTTGCTCACCCGCCTCGCCGAACAGGAAACAAAAAAATTCGCATTCTTGTCCGATTTTTTCAAAAGCGAGGGATAGAGAAAAATGAAACAAACGATCGCCCACTTTCTTCATGAAAAAATGAAAATCAATCAACGTTTTATTTACAACCAAATGGTTCATTTAAAAAAATACCGCCCGATCATGATCGGGTCATTCGCTGATGACGGCATCCATCCGTTTCCTCTCATCAACTATTACCGCCTCAACGACATCGACGATTTCGGCCGCTTCGCCAAAGAACAAAATATTGTCGCCATTCACGCTCACCATGGAAAGCATGCCGTCGAAATTCTTCCGCTTTGCATCGCCCATCGCATTCCGCTTGTCGTCAGCATCCGCGGCCGCGATGGATCGGCGAAGCATCAAAGTTTGCGGCGCAATCAAAAACGGTACAATTTGCTCAAACAGCATGGGGCGCTCTTTCTTCCTGTCTGCCGCTACCTTGCCAATGAACTGATCACGCTAGGCTTTCCGCCGAAAAAAATTCAAGTTCTCTACGGCGGCATCGAGCTCGATTTATTTCCGTACCGGGAACGGACGATTCCTGCAAACGGAGACATCATCATTCTCTCGATCGGCCGGCTCGTCGAGAAAAAAGGGTTTTTAACGCTCGTGCGCGCCTTTTGGCGCGTGCATGCAGTTCATCCGCGCTGCCGCCTCCGCATCATCGGCAGCGGCAAAGAGGAAGAAAACATCCGCCGGCTTGTCAGCGAGCTGAAGCTCGATCCGTTTGTCGACCTGCTGGGTGCCATGGATGCCGCTTCAATCGCCCGCGAAATGGAACGCGCCCATCTATTTTGCTTGGCGAGCGAGACCGCTTCTGATGGAGACATCGAAGGCATCCCCAACGTGTTGAAAGAGGCGATGGCAAGCGGGCTGCCGGTCGTCTCAACGAATCACGCCGGCATCCCCGAATTGATCGAACACAAACGCACCGGCTATCTCGCACCAGAAAGAGACGATCTTGAGCTAGCGAACGGCATTCGCTTTTTTCTGGAACATCCGGAACGAATTCCATCCTTCACGAAAAAAGCGCGCAAAGTGATTGAACAGCGGTTTGATATCACGAAACAAATCAAGGTGCAGGAGCGGCTGTATGATGAATTCATCAAAAAAACCAGGTAACTGTCACCTGGTTTTTTTTGATGCTCAATTCTTCCCCTTTCCTTTCCAAACAGTAGAAAGGTTGTCCGACGAAAATAGGCCGCACCATTTCCAGCGTTTTAGGCGCTTGCCATGTAGCAAACCACACTTGTCCGTTAATACGCTATAAAAGCCGGAGATTTCACGAAGGAGGCCTATTAGCATGAACATCTGCATCATTGGCGCTGGCTACGTCGGACTAACCACCGCTGCCGTCCTTGCTGAACTTGGGCATGAAGTGCATTGCATTGATCATGATGAACGGAAAATCCGCCTGCTCAATAACGGGGAAGTTCCGTTTTATGAGCCAGGGCTCGAAGAATTGATTGCCAAAAATGATAATTATTTGACGTTCAGCGGCCGCTGGGATGATATCAAACGGGCGGCCGTCGTTGTCATTTGTGTCGGCACCCCGCCGCGGCCCGACGGCGGCACCGATTTGCGCTATATTGAAGCGGTGCTCGACCGCTTGGCAACGACGATCAAATCGTACAAAACGATCGTCACGAAAAGCACTGTCCCGCCGGGGACGAATGAATGGATGCGTGCCGAGCTTATCCGCAAAGGAGTGAAACCGCAGTTGTTCCGAATCGTATCCAACCCAGAGTTTTTGCGGGAAGGGTCGGCTGTCTACGATATGTTTCACCCAGACAAAATCGTCGTCGGACTCGAACCGGATGATGACCAATCGCTTGCCGTCATGCAGGCGGTGTATGCCGGCATCAACGCCCCTTACCTCACAACGAGCCTGACCGGCGCGGAACTGATCAAATACGCCGCCAACGCGTTTTTGGCGACCAAAATTTCCTTTATTAACGAAATGGCGCGCATCTGTGACGCGTTTGCCGTCGATGTCAATGACATCGCCCGCGGGATCGGCCTCGACCCGCGCATCGGCCCACACTTTTTGCGGGCCGGCCTCGGCTATGGAGGATCTTGCTTTCCAAAAGATATCAAAGCGCTCGAACATGCGGCGCGTTCGCGCCAAGTGGAGCCGCATTTGCTGAAGGCGGTGCAGACCATCAACGCCACCCAGCTTGACGTTTGCTTCCAAAAACTCAATGAGCAACTTGCCCCATTGACGGACAAAAAGATTGCCGTGCTTGGCATCTCCTTCAAGCCGAATACAGACGATACGCGTTTTTCCCCCGCTGAAGCGCTCATCCGCCGATTGAGTGAAAACGGCTGTACGGTTGCCGCCTACGACCCGAAGGCAACGCTCTCGGAGCCGCTTACCCGCGTCACACAAGTCCAGTCGGTGCACGAAGCGATCCAAGGGGCGGATGGCTTGGTCATCGCCACCGATTGGGACGAATTCCGCACGCTTGACTGGGGGCAAGTGAAAGCGGCGATGAATGGGACGCTCGTGTTTGACGGTCGAAACTGTTTGGATCGCCATGCAGTCGAACAAAGCGGTTTGCGCTACATGGGGGTGGGGCGCCCGTGAACATTCTCGTCACCGGTGCGGCCGGATTTATCGGCTCCCATTTATGCGAAAAACTGCTGGAAAACGACGAGCATCATGTGATTGGCGTCGACGGCTTTCTCGGACCGACGCCGGCGCCGCTAAAAGCGAAGAACATTGCCCATTTGCAGTCTCATCCACGGTTTACCTTTCTTGAGCTGGATTTGTTGACAGCCGATTTGCCGTCCTTGCTGCAAAACGTCGAAGCGGTCTACCACTTAGCCGGCATGCCCGGTGTGCGAACGAGCTGGGGGACGGAGTTTGCCGCCTATGCTGCACACAACATTTCCACTACCCAGCGGTTGCTTGAGGCATGCAAAGACCGGCCACTCAAACGGTTCATCTACGCTTCGACCTCATCCGTCTACGGCGAGCGGAGCGGCCCGTTGTCGGAAACGCTTGAACCGGCCCCGCTCTCCCCATATGGCATTACGAAGCTCACCGGCGAACATTTATGCCGCGTCTATTTTCGCGAGTTCGCCGTACCGATCGTCATTTTGCGCTATTTCACCGTCTATGGCCCGCGCCAGCGCCCGGACATGTCGTTTCACCGCTTCATCCGCCAGCTGCTCGCTGGACAACCGCTCACCGTGTTCGGCGACGGAACACAATCGCGCGATTTCACCTATATTTCTGACTGCGTTGATGGAACGATCGCCGCGCTCGAGCGGGATGGCGTCATTGGAGAAACGATCAATATCGGCGGAAAAGAACGAGCATCGGTCAATGAGGTGATCCGTCTGCTGGAAACGCTGACGGGAAAACAAGCGATCATTCAGTATACCCCCTCCGCCCGCGGAGAGCCGAAACAAACGTGGGCCGACTTGGCAAAAGCGGAGCGGCTGCTCGGGTACAAGCCGGTTGTAACGCTTGAGGGCGGCCTACAAAAAGAGATCGAATACATCCGTTCGCTGTATGAGGGTGAGCATTCATGAAAATCGCCTATGTCTGCACGGAAAAGCTGCCCGCCCCGGCAGTGCGGGGCGGGGCCATTCAAATGATGATCGATGGGATTGCTCCATTGATCGCCCGACGCCACGAACTGACGATTTTTTCAATCGCTGATCCGCTTTTGCCGCCTGAAGAGACAGACGGAGACATCCGCTACATCCGTTTTCCAAAAGCCACGTATGAAACGGATGTGGCACGTGCGTTGGCCGCGCACAAATTCGATGTCGTCCACGTCTTCAATCGTCCTGTTCCGCTCATCGATTACCAAGCGGCGGCTCCGCAAAGCGCCTTTGTGCTAAGCCTGCATAACGACATGTTTTCCCCGCTGAAAATTACAGCAGAACAGGCGAAGCGGGCGCTAGACGCCTGCACCTTGCTGACCGCCGTCAGTGAATACATCAAACGGACGGTGACAAACCGTTACCCAATCGATCCTCAGAAAGTAAAAGTCGTTTATTCCGGAGTCGATGCTTCCCAATACATCCCCGTTTGGACGGAAGAAGGCAGGCGCAGCCGCCAAGCGGAACGCGAAGCGTACGGACTCACCGATAAAAAAGTCGTTCTCTTTCTCGGCCGACTCAGCAAAACAAAAGGACCGCATTTGCTGATTCAATGCCTGCCATCCCTTTTGATCCGCCATCCCGAGGCAGCGCTTGTCATCGTCGGCGGAAAATGGTTCGGCGACACCGGCCGAAGCGAATACATCGACTGGCTTCATGAGCTCGCGGCGCCGATGGCCGATCGCGTTCTGTTTACGAATTACGTTCCGCACAGTCATATCCCCAAACTGCTCTTAATGGCCGATGTGTTTGTATGCAGCTCGCAATGGCACGAGCCGCTCGCCCGCGTTCATTACGAAGCGATGGCCGCCGGCATTCCGGTCGTGACAACCAACCGCGGCGGCAACACCGAAATCGTCCGCCACGGCGAAACCGGCTTTGTCATCGATGACTACCAAAACCCGCACGCTTTTTTTGAAGCGATTGATTACATGCTTGTGAACAAACATGAAGCGGAAACCATGGCGAAAAAGGCAAGAACGCTCGTTGAACAGCAATTTCAATTCCACCATGTGGCCAAGCGGTTTGAAACGGTTTATATCGAAGCATGTTCCTCTCTTTCCCCAAACCAATAAGGGCTGTCTAAGAGAAATGTTTTCGGGACAGCCTTTTTCTCTTTCTCCGATGAAATCAACCATGCCGCTCCTTGTGCATCTATCCCCACTCGTCACACTTTCGCCGCCCCCCAGTTCGTCAAACTGCAGAGGCTTCGGGAAATATCCTCTATTTAATGAGCTTACCCAGTCCAATTTCGTTCTCCATACATATCCTAGTAGCAATCACACATATTTCACTTCGTCCATTCCCAAATACCTGACAGGAGGGATAGCATGAAAGACATCGTTATTGAACCATGGCTCGTCGATGAAACGACCCATGAATTTTTTATCCCTGAGTATATCATCCAGCTGGCAGAGGAAGTGCTGAAAAACTACGATTTATCCGTTCAAAACATGCAAATCGTTACGACAAAACCGGACAAGGGAGGAGCGATTTGGAAGCTCGAAACGAAATCAGGCCCGAAAAGTTTGAAGCTGCTGCACCGGAGGCCGACAAGGAGCCTATTCAGCCTAGGAGCACAAGAATATTTAGTGGAAGTGCGCAAGGCAAGAGTGCCGCCAATTGTAAAAACAAAGGATGGAAAAAGTTATGTCGAGGCAGGAGGAAAACTATGGTTTGTGGCGGAATGGATTGAACCGTTGACGCCAGTTACAAAGGATTTGGAAGGAGCAAGAAAGCTTTGTTATGCCCTTGGTGAATTCCATCGGCTAAGCAAAGGGTATGTCCCCCCAAAACAGGCGGAAATGGCTTCGCGGCTGCACAAATGGCCAAAAAACTATGAAAAAATGATTACGAAAATGAGCTGGTTTCGGAACATTGCCAAATACTACCCTGAAATGCCGGCAAGCCCACCATTATTAGAGGTAGTTGACCGATTTGAAGAACAGGCGCGAAAAGGCATGGAACGATTCCTGCAATCCAGCTATGTTGAATTCGTCAAGCAAGGAACGGCTCATTGGGGGTTGGTTCACCAAGACTACGGTTGGTCCAACGGCCAAATGGGCGCGGACGGAATGTGGATTATTGATCTCGACGGAGTTGCCTTTGACCTTCCGATTCGTGATTTACGAAAACTCATTAGCGGCACAATGGCGGATTTATACAAATGGGATGCAACATGGGTGCGGGAAATGATTCTAGCGTACCACGAAGCAAATCCAATCACACCTGAATTATACGAGCTTTTGATGATTGACTTGGCCATGCCAAACGAATTTTATAAAAATATGAAAGAAGTCGTCTATGAACCGGAAATTTTTCTCAATGAACAAACAGCACAGTTAATTCAAACGATTGTCGAAACCGACCAGTCAAAGTGGCCTGTATTGGCAGAAATCGAAAATGACTGGAAAGGAGTGGGATAAATATGAGGATTTTGATGGTTTGTACAGAAAAACTCCCCGTTCCCCCTGTACTCGGCGGAGCCATTCAAACGTATATTTCCGGCATTCTTCCACATGTAAGCCAATTCCATGATATTACCGTTTTAGGCATCAGCGATTCGTCGCTTCCCGAGCAAGAAACCATCCAAGGCGTTCGCTACGTGCGCGTACCGGGAAAAATATTTGAAATATACCGGGAAAACGTTGTTCGTTATGTGGAAGCGAACAAGTTCGATCTCATCCATATCTTTAACCGCCCCCGCCTTGTTCTGCCCATCCGGCAGGCAGCGCCCGACGCCAAAATGACGTTAAGTATGCACAATGATATGTTTCAACCGGAAAAAATCGATCCAGAAGAAGCAACGGCGGCCATCGCAGAAGTGGCCTACATCGTAACAGTGAGCGATTATATTGGCAATGTCATCCGCAGTCTATATCCGCAGGCATCGCCAAAATTGCGCACGATTTATTCTGGAGTAGACAGCGAACGATTTTTGCCGGGAAATCATCCAAAAATGCAGAAAATACGCAACGACATTCGGCGGGCACATGGGTTGGAAAACAAAACGGTCATTTTGTTCGCCGGAAGGCTGTCTCGCAATAAAGGGGTCGATAAACTCATTCTAGCATTGCCGGAGCTGGCAAAAAAATTTAAAAACTTAGCCCTGGTGATTGTCGGGAGCAACTGGTTTAGCGAAAATGACATTACTGATTATGTCGCATATGTAAGAGCACTGGCGAAACGAATGCCTGTCCCCGTTGTCACGACAGGCTTTGTCCCACCGAATGAAATCCAAAATTGGTTTGCGGCGGCTGATTTGTTTGTATGCACCTCGCAATGGCAGGAACCGTTGGCGCGCGTCCACTATGAGGCCATGGCAGCAGGCCTTCCGATCGTAACGACCGCGAGAGGCGGCAATCCGGAAGTCATTTTCGCCAATGAAAACGGCCTTATCGTAGAAAATCCGGAGGACCCGAGTGATTTTGCCAACAAGATTGCCCAAATATTATCGGATCAATCATTGATGAGAAGAATGGGAGAAAAAGGCCGGCAGCTTGCGATTTCGATCTATCATTGGGAGCGAGTCGCTTCCGAGTTATTGGAAGTTTGGGAGCAGGCGGAGAAAACAGAACAAGCTGTAGTGAGTGAAGAACAAGCAGCCGGCATGACAATAGAACCGCTGAAAGAAGATGCAACAGAACAACTGAACCGGCCAACCCCTAAAGCGGATGCAAAAGAAAAAGTCCACTCGAAAAAGAACGCGGCAGCGTCATCCGACAAAACGAAAAAGGGAAAAACCAAAAAAGAGCGTGCCATATCAATGGAAGACCATCAACAAACAGCCAAACAAAAAGAAGCTGCGGCAGAGCGAACTGAACTCGCGAAAAGCGCCCCAGCTCCTAAACAGCCCCAAACCGGCCGCCACATAAAACCTTTTACCATTGCAAGCGGCAACCAACAAACGCTGGACGCGTCGCCTAAAACGCATTTGAACCGCAAATTGGCTCAAGCGAAACATGACACCAAACATTTTACGATTGCAAGCTCACACTAACACGAATCGAAAATCGCCAAGAAGAAAATGACGGACATCCAAAATAAAAATGAGAATACACTCCCACAGCAAATGAAGGAAACAAACCCTCATCATCCTTTCCTGGCGCCGCAACGCATTCAGGCAAAGATGCGTTTCAACGCAAGGAAATGCGTTACTGCACAAACCCGATCATCGTCACCGCGAGAAGCTGCGCGCGCCCGATGACCGTTTCGTTTCCCTGTTCATCGGCGATCGTCAACTCGGTCGCCGTGCACTTCTTTAATATGCCTTCATAGCTCTTATCCTTCATGACAAATTGGCATTTCAGCGGCGGCAAATGGCCGGGCAGCTCCGCCAAAAAGGCCAGCCGCTCGTCGAGCGCCATCGCTTGGAATTCTTTTTTGGCAAAAAATTCAGTCGGTTCCTCCTCGCCGCCTCGTTCATCGTTGGAATTTCCTTCCTCTTCCTGTTGCGTTCGGCTAGTCCACATAAACGTTTCTTGCATATGCGCCGCCGCCCGCATCGCTTTTGGCTGCACAATGTAAAGCAACGGCTCCGTCTCCACAACGTTTTGTTTCCGCACGTCGATCCCCCTTTTCCATGCTTGCCTTACCTTATATATGTATGCCCGTGATCTCAATAATTGCCCAAGTCAAGCAAAAAACAGCCGCTCCATCAACAGGAACGGCTGCTCGCACGTTTTTAATATCCTAAAATGTGGTATCCCGAGTCGACGTGAATAATTTCCCCGGTGATGCCGCGCGACAAGTCGCTGAACAAAAACAGCGCCGCATCGCCGACTTCTTCTTGGGTCGTCGTCCGGCGGAGCGGAGCGCGTTCTTCGATTTGCTTTAAAATCGAGTTGAAATCGCTCACCCCTTTGGCCGACAGTGTGCGAATCGGTCCAGCGGAAATGGCATTGACGCGGATGCCGTATTTGCCTAAATCGTTCGCCAAATATTTCACGCTCGCATCAAGCGACGCTTTCGCCACACCCATAATGTTGTAGTTTTGCACGACGCGCTCGCCGCCTAAGTACGTGAGGGTGACGATGCTGCCGCCTTCCGTCATCAGCTCTTTCGCCTCGCGCGCAACCGCGGTGAGCGAATATGCGCTGATATTGTGGGCGAGCAAAAAGCCTTCGCGGCTGACGTTCATATATTCCCCGCTCAAGTCTTCTTTATTGGCGTAGGCGATGCAATGAGCGACGCCGTGGATGACGCCGACTTGTTCTTTGATTTGCGCGAAACATTGAACGATGTCTTCATCTTTTGCCACATCGCATGGCAGCAGAAGCGAACGTTCGTCCCCAAGCGTATCCACAAGCGCCCGCACCTCTTTTTCAAACCGCTCTCCGGCATACGTAAACACCAACCGAGCGCCGGCAGCGTGAAGCGAACGAGCAATGCCCCAGGCGATGCTTCGTTTGTTCGCCACCCCCATCACGACATATGTACGTCCTTCCAACGATAAGACCATTCGTTCATCCTCCCAATTATCATTTATTCTTAGCACCAGGTGTTAATTCTATTATAGGCGATGCGGCGGCCGATGTAAATGCACGCTTCCCTTTTGCCTTCCGATTCCTTCATGCTGGCGGCGGTTTTTCCCACTTTGCAAAACCGGCGCGATTCGCTAATATGGTATATGGCACATTTGAATGGAGAGGATCGTTCCATGGATCATGATCGTTTTTCCAAATCGAAGCTGGATTACCATATGCTGTTCCTTTTATTCTTGATGGCGGTCGTCAGCGCCATCGCCATCCATAGCGCAGAACCGATGCTGCCGGAGAAACTGCAAAACGTCAACTTCGCTTCGAAACAGCTGCAATGGTACGCCATCGGCGCTGTCGTGATCGCCTTGACGATGATCATTGACTATGATCGGCTGTTTCAAATCGCTTGGTATTTGTATGGATTCGGGATGTTGCTGTTGCTTGGGCTGGAATTGAACGTCCCAGGATCAGTAACCATTAAGGGGGCGACGAGCTGGTACCATCTACCTGGAGGCAACTTTCAACCATCCGAGCTGATGAAAATTTTTATGATCATCGTCCTAAGTCGCATCATCGTCAACCATCGGGAAAAATATCCCGAACCGACGATCAGCGATGATTTTAAATTGCTTGGCAAAATCGCTTTGACCGTCTTGCCGCCGCTCATTTTGCTCGCCAAGCAGCCGGACATGGGCATGTCGATGGTGTTTATGGCCATCACCGCCACCTTGGTGCTCGTTTCCGGCATCCGCTGGCGCATCATTTTCGGCATTGTCCTTTCCGGTGTAACAATGGTGGCAGTCGTTGTGTTCATTTTCTTTTATTTTCCTGATTTCTTCCATAAGTACATTATTAAAGAAGATTACCAGTTGAACCGGTTTTACGGCTGGCTGGCTCCATATGAATATTCCAACGAACAAGGCTTCCAGCTCATCCGTTCGCTTATGGCCATTGGGTCAGGGGAACTGTATGGGAAAGGATTGGGCAACTTACAAGTCTATTTGCCGGAGGCGCACACAGACTTTGTGTTTGGCGTCATCTCAGAACAGTTCGGATTTGTCGGCTCAAGCATCGTCGTGTCTCTCTTTTTCCTGCTCATTTATCGCATGATCCATATTGCCTTGGAGAGCAACGATTTATATGGCAGCTATTTATGCGCCGGCGTCGCGGGCATGATTACGTTCCAAGTGTTCCAAAACATTGGCATGACGATTGGACTTTTGCCGATCACGGGGTTGCCGCTTCCGTTCATCAGCTATGGAGGAAGCTCGCTGGCGACTTATATGCTGGCGATCGGCCTCGTCTTAAACGTTCATTCGCGAACGCGGAAGTTTATGTTCGCAAGCGATGAATAAAGCCGCTTGCTGTGTCCGCAGGCGGCGTTTTTTGTCGCCATCAAGCTCAACTCCACTTCTTTGTTTCCTGGCCGCGGGCTCCGCCGTTTGGGCGTTGCCCCCGCAAAAGCCGCGATGAGACGGGCAAAACCGCCGCATCTTTTCTTTTCCTGACTGAACGGACATACTGGTAGTACAACCACTATGGCGAGAAAGGAGCACATTCGATGCAAGTGGACATCATCGGCGACATTCATGGCTGCTTCCGTGAATTCGCCGCATTGACGGAAACACTCGGCTACCATTGGGACGAAGGGGTGCCGATTCATCCCGACGGACGAAAGCTCGGCTTCGTCGGCGATTTGACCGACCGCGGTCCTGAATCGCTGAACATGATCGAGATCGTCTGCGCCCTTGTTGAGCGAAATTTGGCTTACTACGTGCCAGGCAACCATTGCAATAAGCTGTACCGCTTTTTTTTAGGACGAAACGTGCAAATCGCCCACGGGCTTGAGACGACGGTCGCAGAATATCGCACCTTGCCTCCAAGCGAACAGGAGATGATCCGCCGCAAGTTCATCCGCCTGTATGAACAGGCGCCGCTGTATGCGGTGCTCGATGAGGGGCGCCTTGTCATCGCCCACGCCGGCATCCGTCACGACTATATCGGGCGGACGGACAAAAAAGTCAAGACGTTCGTCCTGTACGGGGACATCACCGGCGAAATGAACCAGGACGGGACGCCGGTGCGCCGCGACTGGGCGAAACGGTATCACGGCAGCGCATGGGTTGTATATGGCCACACGCCGGTCGAAAAACCGCGGTTTGTCGGGCGGACGGTCAACATCGACACCGGCTGCGTATTCGGCGGCGCGCTGACCGCCTTGCGCTATCCGGAAATGGAAACGGTCTCCGTTCCTTCCTCGATGCCGTTCGTTCCGGAAAAATTCCGCACGTTCTCCTAATCAGCGCACCTTCTGCGCGTTGCCTCGATGAGGAGCTCCATATCGTCAGGAAGCGGGGCGGAACATGTATACCAGCGCCCGGCAAACGGATGAAAAAACGACAGCTGCCGGCTATGAAGCGCCTGGCGGCCGATCATCTCCCGGCTCCCGCCGTACAGTTCATCGCCGGCGAGCGGGTGGCCGAGATAAGCCAAATGGACGCGAATTTGGTGCGTGCGCCCCGTCTCCAGCCGGAGCGAAACGTATGTATAGCCATAAAGCCGCTCAAGTACACGAAAATGAGTGACAGCCGGCTTCCCGTCTTCCCGCACTTCGCGAGCAATGATGCTGTCGCTTTGGCGGCCGATGGGGGCGTCAATCGTCCCTTCATCCTCGACAATGACGCCATGGCAAATGGCCTCATACGTGCGCACAACGTGCCCTTTTTGCTGCAATGCCGACAACAAATGATGAACGTGGCGGTGCTTGGCGACGAGCACGAGCCCGGACGTGTCGCGGTCAAGCCGGGTGACGATATGGACGGTCGAGTCGAGCTGCTGCTTTCGATAATGGTGAAGCAAGCCATTGGCGAGCGTCCCGCCCGGATGGTGGCGCGACGGAATCGTCGCCAATCCCGCTGGTTTGTTGACAACAAGGACGTAATCGTCTTCATACAGAATGTCAAGCGGCATCGCTTCTGCGTCCATCCAATCGCTTGTCCGCTCCGGCGGAAAGACAACCGACAGCGTCTCGCCGGCGCGCAGCACATGGCGGACGGTGACGGGCCGACCGTCAACCAACAGCGCCCCGCCATGGAATTTAATATCGGTAAGCGCCGTCCGCGAAATGCCGTTCTCTTGCAAAAACTGGCGCAGCAGCTTTCCGTCGTGCTGTTCATCGATGGAAAAGGTCATGGTAAACGGCGGCAATGTTCGTCACCTTTCTGATCAAAAATCTCCGTCTTGCTCATCGTGTTCCATCCACTTTCCTTTGGCGCCGCTAAAACGGAATCGGCATCCGCGCCAAAAGACCATCACCTCGCCGCAAACGGGAAGCGTTGCCTAACCAAGGAGGCGGGTTTTCCCTCAGTCGGCGATAAACGAGTCGCGCACCCGCCGCCAAAACGGAAACGGCCGAAAGCGGGCGAAACGCACCTTTTCATCGGCCACCCGGCATTGAATCGACTTCACTTCTTTATGCAACAGTGACAAATGGTCGATCGTAATTTGAAAATCGACGTGGTTGACCGGCTTGAGTAAACACGTATGGTGCGCCGGCAGCACGAGCGGCGAACCGATTGTCCGAAACACGCGGTTGTTGATCGACGCCATCTCGGTCACTTGAATCGCCTCAAGCGAAGGATGCAAAATCGCGCCGCCGAGCGCTTTATTGTAAGCCGTGCTGCCGGTCGGCGTCGAAATGCACAACCCGTCGCCGCGGAACCGCTCAAACAAGTCGCCGCGAATCTCGACATCCATCACGAGCGTCCCGCTGACGCACTTGACTGTGCATTCATTGAGCGCTAAATACTTTGCCTCGCTTCCGCCGTTGAGATAGCGGATCGTCACCTCAAGGAGCGGGTATTCGACCACTTGGTACGGCGTCTTAGCGATGGCGATGACGAGCTTTTCGAGTTCCTCCGGCACCCAGTCCGCGTAAAAGCCGAGATGGCCAGTATGGACTCCGACAAACGCCGTCTTGTCCAACCGATGGCAATAGCGATGGAACGCATACAACAGCGTTCCATCACCGCCAACCGAAATGACGAGATCAGGTTCCTCTTCATCGTAACGCAAGTCAAAGTCAAGCAAATACGTTTTCATTTTTTGCGCCAGAGCGTTTGATATGTCGTCGCCTTTGGACGTGATGGCGAACACGAGCGGCGCGTCCGTCCGTTTCATTGCCCTTCTCCTTTTGCTTCTTGTTTTCGAGAAAAAGCAGCCTGCGCTTCTTGAATTTCAAAGCGGATTTTCGACATCTCCTCATCGAGGCGATAGGCCGCCTCCGCGGCGCGCTGCAGCCGAACTTTGATATCTTCGGGGAAACGCCCGCTGTACTTATAGTTCAACGAATGCTCAATCGTCGCCCAAAAGTTCATCGCCAACGTTCGAATTTGAATCTCCGCCAAAATGTTTTTTTCACCGCGGATCGTCTGCACTGGATAGCGGATGACGACATGGTACGAGCGGTAGCCGCTCTCTTTTTTTTGCGTGATGTAATCGCGTTCTTCAACAATCGTAAAATCGTTGCGCTGGCGCAATAGCTCGACGACGGTCTTAATGTCATCGACAAACTGGCACATGATGCGCAGCCCCGCAATATCTTGCATCTCTTCCTCAAGACGGTCGAGCGGGATGTTTTTCTTTTGCGCCTTATCCAAAATGCTGGCGACGGGCTTCACCCGTCCGGTGACAAACTCAATCGGCGAGTGCGCTTCAATCATCTCAAATTGGGCGCGAATGCCCCTTAGCTTCACTTTCAGCTCCTCAACCGCCTGCTTATACGGGGCTAAAAACAAATCCCAATGGTTGACCATCGTACCACCTGCCTACATGTTTTCGATCTCCCGCGGCTTACGTCAAGAGGGCGCAACCGCGCCTCTTTCTTGCTGCACGATGCGAATTCACCGGGCCGCTCCCTGTTCGAACGCGCCGGAAAGGGAAAACCCCCGGCTTATTGCTCAAAAAACACGTCTTGCACCGCCTGTTCAAGCGCCTCGCCATAGTTGGCGTTGCCGCGAATATTTTCAAGCAAATAAGACAGTTCATCGTGAAACTGTTCAAGCTCAAGCGTCCTCTCTCCACATCGAAGCCAGACCGGCTCCTTGGCGTCAAGCGCCGCCTTTAGCTCAGGCCACCACGGCTTCGGAATCATGACATATAGAAAGCGGTCATCGGTTTCCAAAATGTACGCAAACGCCAACGCATCCGAATCGACAAGCATATGGCGTTTCGGCGTTACGCGGGCAAGCGGAACCGGAGCATCATTGACATACAGCCAAAGCCGGCCGCCTTCCCGCTCCACCCGCTCGACGATCCATTTTTCGTTCATGTTTTCTCTCCTTCCGCATCAACCATCCGCCCTTTATTTTACCATATTCACCCTATACAGGCGAAATAATTGATATTCGCCGGAAAACAGCTGATAATAGAGGGAGACGACTATCCTGTCTGAAGGGGATTCACGATGCATCAAGAAATCGAAATCGAATTAAAAAACTTGTTAACGGCAGCGGAGTTTGCTGCCGTCCGCGCCGCCTTCCGCCTTGATGATGGCGCTTTCTTCCGCCAGGAAAACCATTACTTTGACACCCCGTCATTCGCCCTGAAAGAACGAGCGGCAGCGCTGCGCATCCGGGCGAAAGAGGGACGCCTGACCTTGACGCTGAAACAAACGCGGGCGGACGGGACCATTTTGGAAATCCATGAGCCGCTTTCGCTGTCTGAAGCGGAAGCGTTGCTTGCTGGTATAGCGGCGCCGCGCGGGGCGATCGCCGATTTGCTTGCAGAACTGGGCATCAACCCACACGAGGTGCGCTGCTTTGGCTCCCTTGTCACCGACCGAGCCGAATGGCCGCATGAAGGCGGCACGCTATGCCTTGACCATAACTGTTACTTGCAAAGCGAAGATTACGAACTTGAATATGAAGTGGATCACGTGGAAGCGGGTGAAAAGCGGTTTTTGCGCCTGCTTGAGGCGCTCGGCATCCCGCGCCGCCCGGCGCCAAACAAAATCGCCCGCTTTTACGCCCGCATGAAAGAAATGGAGGAAAGACGATGACCGTTTCGCCATTAAAGCTGCTCATCGAATGGCAGGCGCTCAATGCGTTCTCACCCGGACGCTCCAGCCTGTTGCCATCGCCGGTGCCATCCTTGTTTTCAAGCTTGCTTGCCGAATCTCTCAGCCGCGGTGAGGAATCTTCTGCCGAGGCGCCTCAAGCTGCCCTAAGCGGTCAGCCCCCGGCGCCCGCCGGCCATCGCAGCGCCCCGCTCGAACATGAAGCGGGTGCTGCAACCAACTCATCTTCTTCCATCGATGCTTTAATCGCGGCGGCAGCGGAAAAATACGATGTTGACCCGCAGCTCATCCGCGCCGTCATTCGCCATGAGTCAAATTTCCGTCCCGATGCGAAAAGCCCGGCTGGAGCGCTTGGACTCATGCAGCTCATGCCAAGCACGGCAAAAATGCTCGGCGTCAACAACCCGCTTGATCCGGCGCAAAACATCGACGGCGGCGTAAAATATTTGCGCCAGCTCCTTGACCGGTACAGCGGCAATATCACTCTCGCCTTAGCCGCCTACAACGCCGGGCCCGGGCACGTCGACCGCTATGGGGGCGTGCCGCCATTTGCCGAAACGCGGGCGTATGTCGAACGCGTGTTGAAAAGCTACCGCACATAAACGAGCGGCGCTCGAGTCACTTTGTTTGAGATCCATGCGTGCTGTTGATAAAATAGCAATCAAACGACAACGAATGATTTTCAAACAAAAGGAGCATCCGCGATGGGTGAACAATGGCAAACTCTTTATGAGGCGATCGGCGGAGAGGAGACGGTTGCGAAACTTGTCGAAGCATTTTACCGTCGCGTGGCCGCGCATCCGGACTTGCGGCCCATTTTCCCTGACGATTTGACGGAAACCGCCCGCAAGCAAAAACAGTTTTTAACACAATATTTAGGCGGCCCCCCTCTTTACACGGCAGAGCATGGACACCCCATGCTGAGGGCGCGCCATCTCCGCTTTGAAATCACGCCGAAGCGGGCGGAAGCGTGGCTTGCCTGCATGCGGGCAGCCATGGACGAAATCGGCTTGTCCGGGCCGGCGCGCGAACAGTTTTATCACCGGCTCGTACTCACCGCCCATCATATGGTCAATACCCCAGATCATCTGGACAGAAAGGAGCATACCCTTGAGTGAGAAGTTTGCTGGGAAGACGACATCAACTTGCTACCCTTCCCAGCCGCTAGGCAACACGAACAAACCGCTCGAGCTGTATTTGTTTATCGATCCTTTATGCCCGGAATGCTGGGGGCTTGAACCAGTCATCAAAAAACTGACGATCGAATACGGCCGTTTTTTTACCTTAAGGCACATATTGAGCGGAACATGGGCGACATGGAGCGCGCGCAAAGGAACGAAGCCGGAGGCAATGGCCAAAGCGTGGGAGTGGGCGGCGAACCGCACCGGCATGTCATGCGACGGCAGCGTTTGGCTCGAAAACCCGATTTCGAGCCCGTTCGCCCCATCGCTCGCCATTAAAGCGGCGGAAATGCAAGGAAAGCGGGCTGGCCTTCGCTTTTTGCGCAAGCTGCAAGAACAGCTCTTTCTCGAAAAACAAAATGTCGCCGATTTGTCGGTGCTCGCCGAATGCGCCGTCAAAGCGGGCTTGGATGTCGATGAATTTTTGCGCGACATGCACTCGCCGGGAGCGGCGAAAGCGTTCCAATGCGATTTAAAAATCACCTCGGAAATGGACGTTGACGAAATTCCGACGCTTGTGTTGTTTAATGAAAACATTGAAGACGAAGGCATTAAAATTTCCGGATGCTATCCGTACGACATCTACGTCGAATTGATCGCTGAAATGCTCGGCTTCCATCCTGAACCGTCCTCTCCTCCTCCGCTGGAATCATTTTTAAGCCATTTTAAATTCGTCGCCACAAAGGAAGTTGCCGTTGTGTACAACTGGACGATCCAAGAAGCGGAAACGGAAATGAAAAAGCTGCAGCTAAAGCAAAAAGTGGAGCGGGTGCCCGTCAAACACGGAACATTTTGGCGCTATATCGATGATTCCCGTCCCTAGCAGCAGGGATGGGCGCAAGAAAAAGCCCGGCTGACGCCGGGCTTTTTCTTGTTGCCAAGACAACAAAGGGGATGGGAGAAATTGTTCACGGTCAAACAAAGGGGTATCAGGTTTTGTCTTCCGTTCACGTTTTTATCTTACCAAACGTCCAACTAAATTGGCAACCCGTTTGCTCGTTTGTTCACATTATTGTCATAATTCGCCCTGCGTCATGATCAGGCAGACAAACAGCATATAATCAACTAGGCTCTTCACCAAAAGTTGTACTTGATTTTTTCTGAACATACCCTATTTACGCTTGTGAGGGAAAATCAACAAATCAGTGATTTTTGCACATCTTTGTGCAGGAAACCGTATTGCTTGTCAAATACATGTTGTGGTGAAGAGCCATCAACTAAAGCAAATGGGAAGAGGTGGCCATCGCCATGAAGCAGCGCATCGTCTTATCCCTTTGGGCGGCGGCATCCACTGCCGCCTTTATTCTGAACTTGTTGGGCCTCATGCAGCTCCTTCCGCTTTGGGCGACCATGCCGCTTTTGTTTCTCTCCTTGCTTGGATTGGCAGCGACATGGAACCGCCGCCATCAGTTTCGTGGATTTCCGTCCAAACGAATGCGGCTGTAGCGCCGCATTCGTTTCATTTCTCAAGCAGCCGTTCCATCTCATCAAGCTTCTCCGCAAACACTTGGCACGCTTGGCGGATCGGCTCGGCGCTCGTCATGTCGACGCCGGCTTTTTTCAACACTTCAATCGGGTAATCAGAGCTGCCGGCTTTCAAAAAGTCGATGTACCGTCTCACCGCCGGTTCGCCTTCTTCCAAAATTTGTTTACTGAGTGCAGTCGCCGCGCTGAAGCCGGTTGCGTATTGGTACACGTAGTAGTTGTAATAAAAATGCGGAATGCGCGCCCACTCGAGGCCGATTTCTTTGTCCACGACAATATCATCGCCAAAATACGTTTTATTTAAGTCGTAATAAAGGGCGCTCAACGTTTCGGCCGTCAACGCTTCGCCTTGTTGCGCCTTCAAATGGATCAAATGCTCAAACTCCGCGAACATCGTCTGGCGAAAAACCGTGCCGCGGAACCCCTCAAGATAATGGTTGAGCAAATAGAGCCGCTTTTTCTCATCATCGATCGTTCTCAGCAAGTAGTCGTTCAACAGCGCCTCATTGCACGTCGACGCCACTTCGGCGACGAAAATTGAATAATGCGCATATGGATACGGCTGCGTTTTGCGCGTATAGTAGCTGTGCACCGAATGGCCAAACTCATGCACAAGTGTAAACAAATTGTTCACATTGTCCTGCCAGTTGAGCAAAATGTACGGATGGGTGCCGTACGCTCCCGACGAATAGGCGCCGCTTCGCTTTCCTTTGTTTTCGCGCACATCGACCCAACGGTTGTCAAGACCTTCTTTCACGATCGCCACATATTCCTCGCCAAGCGGCGCGAGCCCTTCAAGCATATATTGCTTCGCTTCCTCGTACGTCACTTCCATTTTCACTTCTTGCACAAGCGGCGTGTACAAATCGTACATATGCAGCTCATCAAGCCCAAGCACTCGTTTGCGCAGCCGCACGTACCGATGCAACAGCGGCAAATGTTCGTGAATCGCGGCGATTAGATTGTCATAGACGCTCTCCGGAATGTTGTTCGCATCCAACGCCGCTTCTCGCGCCGAACGGTAGTGGCGGATGCGGGCGAAAAAGTTGTCTTTTTTCACCGTGCCGGCAAGCGTATTGGCGAACGTATTTTGAAACTTCTCATACGTATGGTATACGGCGTAAAACGCATCGCGGCGGACGCGGCGGTCCGTGCTTTCTAAAAAGCGGATGAACCGGCCGTGCGTGACTTCGACTTCCTCGCGGTTTTCATCGATGATCGTCGGAAACGTCAAATCAGCGTTGTTCAACGCGCTGAACGTGTCGGATGTCGCCTGCATCACCTCGGCTGCCTGCGCCAAGATCGCCTCCTCTTCTGCCGACAGCACGTGCGGGCGCTGGCGCGTAATTTCGTCTAACGCGTGCGCATACAAGCGAAGCGGCTCGTATTGTTCCAAAAACGAGCGCAGCACCGCTTCATCGATCGCCAAAATTTCCGGCACGATAAACGCCATCGCGCTCGATGCTTCGCTGTACAAGCTTTTCGCCCGGGCGTCGAGCCCTTGGTAAAACGAGTTGGTCGTATCTTGATCATAGCGCATATGGGCGTATGTATACAGCTTGCCGAGGCGCATCGATACGTCATCTTGGCATTGCAATGCTTCATACAGCACTTCCGGCGATTCGCCAAGCCGCCCTTTGTATTCGCCAAGCTTTGGAATCATTGCCTTCACTTGTTTGAATTCTTCTTCCCAGGCGTCATCGGTGGGAAAAATGTCCTCAAGCCGCCACGTTTCTTCCACAGGAATCTCGCTTCGCAGCGGCAGCGACTTTTTCGCTTTCTTTTCCTCCACCGTCATCATTCCTCCTTATACAAATAATCGATACACGAATTATTATTCACCATTCCGTTCATCTTTTCCTGTTTTCTGCTCATTTTTTCCACTCTCCCGAACTCAAGTGTTGACCAATAGCAGCTAAGCGCCGACGTTTGGTGAATTTGCTCAAGAAGCGCAGCATCTTGATGAATCATCTGATCGACGGTCGACGGAAACGACAGCGGCTTCACCAAATGAAGCTGGTCGCCCTCTTCGCGGCGGAGATAGCCGAGCAGGCTCAACCAATGCAAATACTCGCCGACGGCCTCACGATACGTATCCCGGCCGACAAGCGGCAGCCGGCGCGGAACGAGGCGGCCGGTGCGGATTTTGTCGTCGAGCCACTGAAATAAAGATACTGCCGTTGCCGGCCGTCCGGTCTTTCCAAGAAGAAACAAAAGGACATACGTTTGCCAAATGAACGGCGCCGTCTCCCATAAATACCCCCGCGGCACTGGCCAGCCTGCTTCGGTCGGAAACAGTGACGGAACGATGCCCGCCTGGTAAAAATCAGCACAAATGCGGCGCACGGTTTGGTTCGGATAAAGCGGAAACGTCCGCCGCCATTGTTTTTTTCGTTCGAGCCATCGCTCCCAAAACTCGGATGGAAGCGGCAGCGGGCAGGGGGCCATCCAATCGGGGAACGAAAACGACGAAAGCGGAATCGAATCGACCGCGGCCAATGTTCGCTGCACCGATAGCGGCAACGGGCGAAAAAGACGGATAAAGCGTTTCGTCTCTGGACTGTAGTACCATATATGTGGAACGACTGAATGTGGAGCGCGATGGGCAAACAGCCATTGAAACCGGGAGAGCTGCACTTCCCCCGAATATTTTGGCGAACGCCGCAAATGATGGGCTCCTAACACCCACAACGGGCGGATGCCAAGGAGACGGTAGCCGTCATTGCGTTCGCGAAACAGCGATTCATCGATCGTGGAACATTGGTATTCGAGGGCATAAAGGTGTGGGCCATGGCGGAACAATACGTCAGGACGCTGCTTGATGGCGGGCAAATACGGCTCGAGCTTCGCCTCCATGCCTTGGCGAATGAGCCACGCGAACAAGTCTCGCTTCCCAGTTAAGTGACGCTCCGACTCCGGTTCGTGCTCGACCGGGCAGGCCGCCCCTTTTCGATGGGCGAAATGCGGCAAACGGTAGCGGCCCGACCGGAGCACCACTTCTTGACGGCACGCGGGACAAAAAAACGGTTCCTGTCGTTTCAGGCGCATCAGCCCCTCTCGTTCCCATCTTTCCGCCCCGGCAAGCGAAACCGTCCTGCCATCAGCGGCGAGAGCGACAAACAACATGATCACTTCCTTTCCAGTAAAAAATAGTTGTCCGTGAGCGGGAACAGCTGGAATTGTTCTCTGCTGCCCCCCTTCACCGTTCGGTTCTTCCCTTTTATTCGTTGACCATCGCCGGTTTTCCTGCCCAAAGCCAAACTGCGTCGAAAAAAGTCCGCCGATTCGGCGGACTGGCGTTTACAAGCGGTTGGTTACAACAGAGGCGACAACAGCCGGGAGACCGATTCAGCGATACGCACCCGGAACGGGCGCTGTTGAAACTGTTCGTAGTCGATCATGGAAGCGTGGCGAAAATCTTCCAAAAAGTCGCGGACGAGTTTATGAATGCTGTCGGTATAATACAAAAAGGCGTTCACTTCAAAGTTTAAATGGAAACTGCGCATATCCATGTTCGCCGTGCCGATCGAGGCGAGCTCGCCATCGACGACGATGACTTTGCTGTGCAAAAACCCTTTCTCATACTCGTAAATTTTCACCCCAGCCTCGAGCAGCTCGGGAAAATACGAGCGCGAAGCGTAAAAGACAATTTTTTTATCCGGACGCTTTGGCGCCAGCAGGCGAACATCGATGCCGCTTAACGCCGCCACTTTGAGCGCCGTCAAAATGTCTTCATCCGGCACAAAGTACGGCGAGGCAACCCAAATCGACCGTTTGGCCGACGTAATCATGGCAAAATACAGCTGTTTGATCACTTCCCACTTTTGGTCCGGACCGCCGGCAATGAGCTGCACCCCGCCTTGCCCTTCCTCGACGATGAGCGGCGGCGACAAATAGTCCGGCGTCAACAAGCGTTCTCCCGTCATGTAATACCAATCTTGCAAAAAAATGAGCTGGAGCGTCCGGACGGCTTCACCGCGGATCAATAAGTGCGTATCGCGCCAAAATCCGAAATATTTGTTTTTTCCTAAATACTCATCTCCGATGTTCAGCCCGCCGACAAAGCCGACGCCTCCATCGATGACAATGATCTTTCGGTGATTGCGGAAATTGATTTGGTTGCTTAAAAACGGGAGGCGCACTGGTGAAAACGGGATCATCTCGACTCCAGCCGCGCGCAGCTCCTCGATATAGGCGTTTGACAACTTCCAACTTCCAACGGCGTCGTACAAAAAACGGACGCGCACCCCTTGGCGCGCCTTTTCCATCAAGACGCGCTTCAACTGTTGGCCGATTTCATCATGACGGACGATATAATATTCTAAATGAATATGGTGTTCCGCTTTTTCCAGTTCAGCAAAAATAGAAGAAAATGTCTCCTCTCCGTTCGTCAACACCGCCGTCTGCGAAGCAAGTGAAACCGGATGCTGGCCGATGCGATAAGCAAGGCGCAAAAGCGGACGCTGATGGGGCGCCATCGGCAGCCGCTCGACGGCAATCGGCGACGGCTCTTGAAACTTGAGCAGCACCGCCTCATCAAAATCGGCTTTCTTTTTATAGCGCCGTTGTTGCCAATAGTTGCGTCCGAACAATAAATAAAACAAAAAGCCGACAATCGGAAAGCTCCCCAGCACCGCCAGCCAAGCGATCGTCTGCGCCGGCTTTCGATTCTCAAGAGAAATGACCAGCGCAATAAAGATGACGGAACAAGACATCAATACGCTGAAAAGACCAAGCAGCTTCCCTTCCCAAAACCCGTTCGTCAATGCCAGCAACGCGCCGACAATGACGACGAGAATCGCCACTCTCGATGTGTTTCGCAACAAAACCCCTCCACCCGGCTCTTCATGATGGCCGTTTTTCTTCCGCTAACGTAGAAAACGCCGATTTCTGGCGGCGAAATCGGCGGAATGGAAACATTATAAGGCTGGAAAATACGTTTTGATCGTTTCGAGTGCATTGTCGCCCATAATTTCAGTCCCGTATTCTTCAAGTCGATAAATCGTCAGCTGGGAATCGCTTCCGTATTCCAACAGAAGGCTGAGCATATTGTCCACTTCCTGCTCGGTGTAGCGCTCGTCAAACTCCACGAACAAGTAATAGCGGCCTTCAAATTGGAACAGGCGATTCGACAACCGAGAGAAGTCAGCGCGATGGGCCAAGGAAATGACATCCTCGATATCCTTGAACGAAAGGATGAATTGAAGGACATCTTGCTCTTCTCTCTCCTCGGCGTCCCCGTTTTGACCAAAGTGGAAATGGTGGCCGAACAGCGATTCCACCTTTTCACCAGCTGACAGCGAAAACTCGCGCCATTTCTCTTCTGGAAGCGGCAGCTCGAGCTTGCTTCCGTCTTTGGACAACTGCGCTTTCGTCACGACGACTTCAAGCCCTTTTTCGAGCGCCTGCACTTGGATCCAAAGCGGGCCATCGAGCGAAAAATCGCTTTCCCCGTGAACTTCATCCATCATTTCCCAAAATAATTCTTCGCTTCGTTCCCGATTGTACCAAATTTCCTCGCGGTCAAAGCCGCGCTCCTCTATATCAACATAGGAAATGTAGAACTTCACCGTATGTTCATTGATGCGTTCGATTTCCATTTCTCAACTCTCCCTTCTAAAACAGAGAAATAAAAAAGGAAGGGATTGTGCCCCTGAAACTATTTAAATCAAAACTTATGATCTTGTACTTTTATTTTATGATAAAAAGCGAAAGAAGGGAAATAAAAAAACGCATTTTTAAAAATTGGTTATGAAACCGGCCATGCCCTACTATAATGATGATGAACACGGACGGAATGAGGGACGCCTATGGTGGATGAATACATCGTTTCCATCTTGCTGATTATCGGCATTGATGTCATTCTTGGCGGGGACAATGCGGTTGTCATTGCGCTGGCAAGCCGCAACTTGCCGGAACAAAAGCGGAATGTGGCCATCATTGTCGGCACCGCGCTGGCGATCGCTGTTCGCATTGTCTTGACGGTGGCCGTCGTTTGGCTGTTGACGATTCCGTTCTTGCAGCTCGCTGGAGGCGTCGTCCTCTTTTGGATCGCCTTGAAACTGATCGGGCAAAAAGACGAAAAACCGACTATGATCAAAGCCGAACCGTCGCTTTGGAAAGCCATCCAGACGATCGTCGCCGCCGATGTCGCCATGGGTCTTGACAACGTCATCGCCATCGCTGGAGCGGCTCAAGGCCATATCGGACTTGTTGTGTTCGGTTTTCTCTGTTCCGTTCCTATCATCATTTTAGGCAGCAAAATCATCCTTTATGCCATGGAACGGTTCCCGATTCTCATTTATGCCGGCGGCGCCCTCTTGGCGTACACCGCTGGAAAGATGATCGCTGCCGAAGAGCGGTTGCGCCCGTTTTACCCCCCGAATGGGGAGGCGCTGTTTCCAATGGCGGCGGCCGTTCTTGCCGTTTTGCTCGGCTTGGCGGCCCACCGCCGGTCGCGCGCCGCATAAAGCAAATGATAAAAAACTTCTACATGGCAGACCATGTAGAAGTTTTTTTATTACCCGTTCACCAGCCGCTGCGCTTCACGAAGCTGATACGCCCGCACTTTGCGCGGCAGAAAGCGGCGGATTTCATCTTCGTTGTAGCCGACTTGAAGCCGCTTTTCATCAATGATGATCGGCCGGCGCAAAATGCCTGGGTTTTTTTGAATGAGTTCGTACAAATCTTGCAGCGGCAACGTTTCCAAGTTGATGTTCAGCTTTTGGAACACTTTTGAACGGGTGGAAATGATCTCATCCGTCCCCGTTTCCGTCATCCGCAAAATTTCTTTAATCTCCTCGACCGTGAGCGGTTCGGAGAAAATATTGCGCTCGACATAAGGAATATTGTGCTTCTCGAGCCACGCCTTCGCCTTCCGGCATGACGTGCAGCTCGGTGATGTGTATAGCTTGACCACTTCGATCACTCCTTTTGACAAGGTTTGACAAGGAATCCCTTGCTTCCCTCGTCCGTCAGACGACAGACGTGCACCGCTATGCCGGTTTGACGTCTGACAGCATAGCGACACGGCCTGAACGCCAGTCTGGCGATCAGCCGCTTTGCCAATCGTTTGCAAATTGAAATGACTTTAACATGATATATTATACAATACATCGGCCAAGAAAGATATAGTTTTTCGATGATAAATGCAATTTTCTTTCTTTCCTCTTCCAAAGTAAAGGCAAATCCTCTACAATCAAAGTAGAAAAGGAAAAGGGAGGAAGAACCGATGGCCGGCTATTTCATCGACTTTGCCATTGCTTCGGCATTGATCGTCGTCCTCACCGCATTGATGGGGAACATCAGCAACACGATCGGAGAGCGGATGTTCGGCCGAAACAAAAGTGGAAAGCATGTCGAGGCCTCTCGCCGCATCCAACAAGGATGGAAAGTCGTCGGGGGAAAAAAATAACGCGCCAAGACAGGCGCATAGGTGGGCGCCGCCTCTTTCACCGTTCGCATCATGCGGCGATGAAGGAGCGGCGCTCTTTTCTATTCTGCTAGGCATACATCGCCCGATACCGCTTATACTCTTCCTCCGAACAAAGCACAAAATGGCCAGGCGTAATTTCACGGAATTCAAGTTCCTCTCCATCTTTGTAGCCATGTTGCGCCGGGTCGTAAACGATCCGCTTGCGCGTCCGCTCCGTTTCCGGATCCGGAAGCGGAATGGCCGACAAGAGCGCCTTCGTGTATGGGTGGATCGGATTGCGGTACAGCTCTTCCGATTCAGCGAGCTCGACCATTTTCCCGAAATACATGACGCCGATCCGGTCGCTGATGTATTTGACCATCGACAAGTCATGGGCAATAAACAAGTACGTCAACCCTTTTTCACGCTGCAGGCGCTTCAATAAGTTCACGACTTGCGCCTGAATGGAAACGTCAAGCGCCGAAATCGGCTCATCGGCGATGATGAATTCCGGCTCGACGGCAAGCGCCCGGGCGATGCCGATCCGCTGGCGCTGACCGCCGGAAAACTCATGCGGGTAGCGGCTGGCATGCTCGCGGTTCAAGCCAACCGTCTCAAGCAATTCATACACGCGTTGCATCCGTTCTTCTTTCGTTTTCGCCAGCCCATGGATGTCGATGCCCTCAGCGATAATATCCGCGACCGTCATTCGCGGATTCAACGACGCATACGGATCTTGGAAAATCATCTGCATTTTCCGATTTAACTCTTTCAGCTCTTTTTTGGATTTTTTGCCGTGCACATTGACGCCGTTAAACAGCACTTCTCCTTCCGTCGCTTCGTACAGCCGGATGATCGTCCGCCCCGTTGTCGACTTGCCGCAGCCCGACTCGCCGACAAGGCCGAACGTTTCACCTTTATAAATGTCAAAGGTGACGCCGTCGACTGCTTTCACCACCTGACCGCGTCCAGCTGGGAAATACTGTTTCAAATTTTTGACCTCAAGCAGCTTTTGTCTAGCCACGCGGTTTTCCTCCTTTCCGGGCGACGATGTCAGCAAACCGTTTCATCCGTTCACGCACGATAGCCGGCGGTTCCACTTTCGGCGCCATTTCATGCAACAGCCATGTCGCCGCATAGTGCGTATCAGACACTTGGAACATCGGCGGCTCGAGCTCATAGTCAATTTTGAGCGCATACGGATTGCGCGGCGCAAACGCATCGCCTTTTGGCGGATTTAACAAATCCGGCGGCGAACCCGGAATCGAATACAGCTCCGTATCTTTATGATCAAGGCTCGGCATCGAGGCCAGCAATCCCCACGTGTACGGATGTTTCGGATTGTAAAAAATTTCATCCACCGTGCCGATCTCCACGATTTTCCCGGCATACATCACGGCCACTCGGTCGGCCATGTTGGCGACGACCCCTAAATCATGGGTGATGAAAATAATCGACATGCCGAGCTTTTTCTGAATGTCTTTCATCAACTCCAAAATTTGCGCCTGAATCGTCACATCAAGCGCTGTCGTCGGTTCATCGGCGATCAAAATTTTCGGATTGCACGCCAAGGCGATGGCGATGACAACACGCTGGCGCATCCCGCCGGAAAATTGGTGCGGGTATTGCTTCATGCGCAGCTCGGCGTTTTTAATGCCGACCAGCTGCAATAGTTCAATCGCCCGTTTGCGCGCTTCATCTTTCGACAGCTTTTGATGCTTTAAAATCGCTTCCATAATTTGTTTCCCAATCGTCATCGTCGGATTGAGCGACGTCATCGGATCTTGGAAAATCATTGAAATTTCCGCACCGCGGATCGATTGCATCTCTTTCTCCGACAGCTTGGTCAAGTCTTTGCCTTCAAATAAAATTTCCCCTTGCTTAATCCGGCTCGGCGGTGTCGGCAACAGGCGCATCAACGCTTTTGAAGTCACTGATTTCCCAGACCCTGACTCGCCGACGATCGCCAGCGTTTCTCCCTTATACAAGTCGAACGTGACGCCGCGAACCGCCTGCACTTCACCGGCGTGGATGTCAAAGGAAATATGCAAATCGTTCACCTGCAAAATTTTCTCCATCGGTTTCACCCCTTCCGTCGGTTATTTGCGCATTTTCGGGTCAAGCGCATCGCGGATTCCGTCTGCCACCAAGTTGAAGCTTAAAATGAGCAAGCTGATGACAACGGCCGGAATAATCATCAAATGCGGATATGTTTGGATCGATTTGTATCCATCATTGACAAGCGAGCCAAGCGACGCTTCCGGCGGACGGATGCCAAGGCCGATAAAGCTCAAAAACGCCTCAGTGAAGATGGCCGATGGAATCGTGAACATCGTCGTAATAATGATCGGGCCGATGACGTTCGGGATCAAATGTTTGAAAATGAGCCGTGATGTCGGCGCTCCGAGCGTCCTTGCCGCCAACACGTATTCCATGTTCTTTAATTTCAACACTTGTCCGCGCACGATCCGCGCCATCGTCGTCCAACCGGTAATGACCATCGCCAACGTGATGGAAATGATTCCAGGCTCAAAAATCAAAATGAACAAAATGACCATAATTAAATACGGAATGCCGTTTAAAATTTCGATGATCCGCTGCATCACATTGTCGACGCGGCCGCCATAGTAGCCGGAAATGCCGCCGTACGCAATCCCGATCAATAAGTCGATCAACGCCGCGAGCAAACCAATGTAAAGTGAGATGCGCGTGCCATACCACGTTCTCACCCACAAGTCGCGTCCTAAGTCATCCGTGCCAAACCAATAGTACTCTTTCACGCCGCGCTGTTTATATACATCAACGCCGTTCGCATCCCGGCCGTCAAACGGAAGCCAATGAACATGCTCGAGCACCGGGATTTTCGGCGGAAGTTTCGCATGCCGCAAGTTTTGATCTTTATACGTCCGGTCGCTCGCCATCGGGGCGATGATCGCCATGAGCGTCAAAATGATAATCATCACGAGCCCCACGATCGCTGCCTTGTTTTCCCGAAGGCGAAGCCAAGCATCCTGCCAAAACGTCAAGCTCGGACGATTGATTTTTTCCTGCTCACCGACGTTCGGCGGGGCGGGCTGAAACCATTCCGGTGAAAGTTGTTCGTATTGTTGTTTCGCCATCATTTTTTCCCTCCCGCTAACCGGATGCGTGGGTCGACAACCCCGTACAACACATCAACGATAAAGACGGCCAAAATCAACAAGGCGGAATAAAACAACGTCGTTCCCATAATAACCGGGTAATCGTTCAGTTCGATCGAACGGACAAACTGCTCTCCAAGACCAGGGACAGCAAACAGTTTCTCAATGACAAGCGTTCCCGTCATTAAATTGACGGTCATCGGTCCTAAAATGGTAATGACGGGGATAAGCGAGTTGCGGATGGCGTGCTTGATGATAACCCCCGCCTGGCTGATCCCTTTCGCCCGAGCCGTCAAAATGTAGTCAGAGCTTAACACTTCAAGCATTTCCGTGCGCATAAAGCGGGCGATGCTGGCGATGACCCCGACAGACAGCGCCAATGTCGGGAGAATCGTATATTTGAAGCCTTCCCAAAAGGCGACCGGAAGCCATTGCAGTTTCACAGCGATAAAATATTGCAAAAACCCCCCTAACACAAACGACGGGATCGAGGCGCCCAACACCGCAATGACCGTAGCTGTGTAATCTTCCCAATGATTATGTCGAATCGCCGCGACAATTCCGAGAATCAACCCAACGATCGTCCCAAAAACAATCGCCTGAAACCCGAGCTGGGCCGACGGGCCGATTCGATCGCTGATGAGCTCTGTCACTGGGCGGTTGTCATATTGGAACGATACCCCCAAGTCTCCTTTCAACAAATTCCCTAAATATTGAATGTATTGAACAGGCACGGGCTTATCCAATCCGTACTCTTTTAAAATAAGCGCCTTCTGTTCCGGCGTTAATTTCTCTTGGTTTTGCAGCGGCGAACCAGGCAACAGCTTCATTAAAAAGAACGTCAACGTCGCAATGATAAATAACGTGATAATCATATAAACGAACCGCTGAAGCGTATACCGCGCCATGACCGCACCTCCTCTGCTTTTCTATAATCTTCGTTGTTTTTCGACATTTTTCGCCTTGGCAGGCAAAAGGAGAGTATATGCCTAGGCATATACTCTCCTCCGCATTTTCAAGAGAACAACGGATTACTCGACATACGCCCATTTCAAGCTGTAGTCGGCGCCGAATGTATGCGTGACGAAGTCTTTGACATACTCGCGTTGCAAATAGGCAGCGCCGCGTTGGTACAGCGGAGCGATCGGCATTCCTTCAAAGACGATTTTTTCTGCTTTCAGCATCGCATCCCAACGAGCTTGCTGATCGTTGGCAAGCGTCGTTTGCGCGTCTTTGATCAGCTTGTCGTACTCAGGATTCGACCAGCCTGTTTCGTTGTGCGGGCTTGTCGACGTCCAAAGCTGCAGGAACGTCATTGGGTCTTGATAGTCCGGACCCCAGCCGGAGAACGACAAATCATATTGCATGTTGCTTTCGAGCTTCAGTTTTTGTGCAAACGGTTGTTGCTTAATGTTGATCGTCAAGCCCGGCAAGTTTTGTTCAAGCTGCGCTTTCACATACTCGCCGATTTTCTTCGCGTTGTCGGTGTCATAGTTCAGCAGTTCAAGCGTAAATTTGTCTTTGCCCAGCTCTTTTTTCGCTTGCTCCCACAATTTTTTCGCTTCATCCGGATTGTAATTGACCAAATCGCCATTCACATCGCGGAAGTCTTTGCCATCCGGACCGGTGACGAAGTCTTTCGGAACGGTGAACTTCGCCGGAATCGAACCGTTGTTCAAGAGCGTATCGACCATCGCTTGCGTGTCGATGGCCATCGCAATCGCTTTGCGGGCGTTGACGTTGTTCAACGGTTCTTTTTTCGTGTTCATGCGCAGCCAATAGAGCGACGGATCCAATTTCGTATGGAAGTTTTTGTCGTTTTTGTACTTATCCACGAACTCCGCCGTCAAGCCGACGCGGTCCGCTTGTTTTGTTTCATACAAGTTGACGGCCGTTGCCGTGTCTTTCACAACTTTCACATTGACTTTTTCCAGCTTGACGTTGTCTTTGTCCCAGTAGTTTGGGTTTTTCGTATATACCCAACCTTGTTCGTGCTTCCACTCGCTCAACACGAACGGGCCGTTGTACAGCGTCGTGTTGGCTTCAAGTCCGTATTTTTCGCCTTGAGCTTTCACAAATTTTTCGTTTTGCGGCATAAACGTGCCAAACGCTGTCAAGCCGACGAAATACGGAACTGGGTTTTTCAGCTCGACTTTAAGGGTGTAGTCATCAAGGGCTTTGACGCCGACTTGGTCAAGCGGCACCTTGCCTGTGTTGGCTTCTTCCGCGTTTTTAATGTCGTACATGATGTACGCATATTCCGATTTCGTCTTCGGATCAAGCACGCGCTTCCAAGCGAATTCGAAATCGTGCGCCGTCACCGGATCGCCGTTGGACCATTTCGCATCTTTGCGAAGCTTGAATGTATACGTTTTGCCGTCTTGGCTCACTTCATAGCTTTCCGCGATCCCTGGCACCGGCTTGTTGTCTTTGCCTAAACGGTACAGACCTTCCATGACGTTGTTCAAAACAATGAACGACACCGCATCAGTGGCAAGCGCCGAATCAAGCGACGGGATCTCTTGGCTTTCAAGCAAGTTCAGCACCTGCTCCTTCTTCTCCGCCGGCTTTTCGCCGCCCTGGCCGCCTTGGGCATTGTTGCTGTCCTTGCCGCCCCCGCCGCACGCCGCTAAAAACGTCGACAGCGCGAGAAGCAGCACGAGGAAGAAAGAGAATCGCTTCTTCACTAAAAACCCCCCTTAAAATTTATGTAGCGTATTACAAATCTTCTGAACCATTTGATTTCAGAAGATTGTACTTACATCGCTTATTATATCCTGTGTTAGTATATTTGAAAAGGATTTTTTTATTTTCTTAAATAAAAAAATTTCAAACTACTTATAAGTGGGATGAGGATCAGCTTGCATTTCCATCCGTGTTGTGCTGACTTTTGTCACCATTGCAAATAAAAAATTTCTGCCTACAAAAAAGAAAGCGCTTACAATATAATTTTTTTGCCCTTTCTCTCAGCTGCGAAGCAAATCTCTCCTGAACTTCCAGGTTTCTTCTATATTTTTCAATATAATTTTGTTAATAATTTTGACAATCTTCCCGCCCACATGATTTATGATAAAATAAGCAGTGAGAAGGGAAAGGCGGGAACAGACGATATGAAACAAACGGCTGTGCGGACTGGATGGCTCGTCGCCGCGATGCTGGCGGCAAGCGCACTCATCGTAATAGGGCAAGGAGCATGGAGTACGGTGGCCTTTATTAACGTTTCGTTTTTGCTCTCCCTTTTGCCTCTGTCGCTTGGCGGGCTTTTGTTTGTTTATGAACGCGGGTTTTTCAGCGGATTCGCATACGGGTTTCGCCGATTGCGCAGGAATCGAACGAAGGTGGAGCGGTATCTTGAGGAAGCGGCAGCAGAACATGAATCGGATGAGCTGCTCGGTCCGCGGCGTTTCGCCATCACGTATCCGCTTCTCTTTTCTGGTCTGCTTCTGTTTCTGGCGATGATTGCCGCCGGATATGCCGTGCAATAAGGTTGCAACAGCTGAATGTTTTCCGTATAATATAAGGCAAATCTAGGATCAACCGAGCGATGAGAAAGAAGAGTACATATTGGCGATGCCTTCAGAGAGCTTGTGGACGGTGCGAACAAGCGGCTAGCCATATGGAATGGGCTTTCGAGCTTCCCGCCGAACCGGCGACGCAGTAGGCGAGGACGTTTCCCCGCGTTACAGGGGGCCATGCGCTAAGCATGGGCTGAGCGATTGCGCTTGTCGGCGCAATAAGTAGGGTGGCACCGCGGTCCTACCGTCCCTATCAGAGGGCTGGCAGGGCCTTTTTTATTTTTTGCTTGAGGGAGTGAAGATCGATGAAAACCATTTTTTCCGGCATTCAGCCAAGCGGCGTCATCACCCTTGGCAACTACATCGGGGCGCTGCGGCAGTTTGTCGAGCTGCAGCATGAATACAACTGCTATTTTTGCATCGTTGACCAACACGCCATTACCGTTTGGCAAGACCCACACGAACTGCGGCAAAACATCCGCCGCCTCGCCGCTTTGTATTTAGCAGCCGGCATCGACCCGACGCAAGCGACGTTGTTCATCCAGTCAGAAGTGCCGGCGCACGCTCAAGCCGCTTGGATGCTGCAGTGCATCGTTTATATCGGCGAACTTGAGCGGATGACGCAATTTAAAGAAAAATCGGCCGGCAAAGAGGCGGTCAGCGCCGGACTGCTCACGTACCCGCCGCTGATGGCCGCTGACATTTTGCTTTATAACACCGACATCGTCCCGGTCGGCGATGATCAAAAGCAGCATATCGAATTGACGCGGGATCTGGCCGAGCGCTTCAACAAACGGTATGGCGAGCTGTTCACGATCCCTGAGGCGCGCATTCCGAAAGTCGGCGCCCGCATCATGTCGCTTGTCGACCCGACGAAAAAAATGAGCAAATCCGACCCCAACCCGAAAGCGTACATCACACTGCTTGACGATGCGAAAACGATCGAGAAGAAGATCAAAAGCGCGGTCACCGACTCGGAAGGAACGATTCGCTACGACAAAGAAGCGAAGCCAGGCATTTCGAACTTGCTCAATATTTATTCGACGCTATCCGGTCAATCGATCGAGGAGTTGGAGCGGCAATACGAAGGAAAAGGATACGGCGTCTTCAAAGCAGACCTCGCTCAAGTCGTCATCGAAACGCTTCGACCGATTCAAGAGCGGTATCACCATTGGATGGAAAGCGAGGAGCTTGATCGCGTGTTGGATGAAGGGGCGGAAAAAGCAAATCGGGTTGCATCGGAAATGGTGCGCAAAATGGAGCAAGCCATGGGGCTCGGGCGGCGGCGGTAAATAGCCGCATCCAGCGAAGCCATACAAAAACGGGCAGGCGCCTATCGCCTTGGCCCGTTTTTTAATTGACTTTTGGTTCTTGCTCCATTTCCCACAGTTTTTCGAAAAATGGCTGCCCTTTGATCAAGTTTTCGCACAGCTGCTCATGCCGTTCGGACCACCCGTATTTCGTCTCGTTATACAATTGTTCCCACGCTTCATCAAAAGACATTTTTTGAATAGCGGCGTATTTTTCCGGCGCCCATTCCGTATACCAATAGCGCATCTGGGCAGCATTTTTTGTCGAATAAAGCTGGTCAAGCGCCATAAACAACAGCTGTTTCAACTGCCGCTCTTTGCGCGTGAGTCCGCACATCAGTTCCGGAGCCGGCGATAAAATGTGGTATTCTTTTTCATACCTCGGCAGCGGATAGTCCCGTTCCTCCGCTTCGGCCGCCATTTCGTAGACGAGTTGTTCCTGACGCGGAATGAGACGGCTTTTGCGAATCGGGATTTGATAACCGATTGTATCGACAGCCAAAACGCCGGCGCCGTCCGTGACAACGAAACAATAGTCCAGCTGAATGCGTTCATGGTTTTTGCGGACATACGCCTTCTGATGTACATCGTCTAGCAGCGGTTTTGGAAGATCGGACAAGCTGTTTTCAATGTAATGAAACAGGGCCGGGGATACTTTTAACAGCGGCACTTGGTCGAGCAGCTCGATTTGATCGTCCTTGCGCCATTCATGGAAATGGCAGACGTTGTATCCGTTCTCTTCTCCTTCAAACCAGTTGACCCAAATGTCGTGCAGATAAAGCATGCGAGACCCCTCACTTCCAGACGTGTTTGTCCATCAGTATAGGCAGAGGGGGAGAATTTTATTCCATTTCGTCCTCTTTTCCCCTCTAGGGGCTGCGGCTTGGAAACGTCAAGCTCCCCCACATCAAAAGAAGGCCAATAGGGAATAAATAACATTCCACCCTTGTCGAAATATAAGATAAGTATTCGCTAAAACCGCGCTCTGGAGTGATGATGTTCAAATAGGCGATCACCATCATGCCGCCGACGACTGAAAAACCGAAACCGACCAAATAAAAAAACAGGCGGACCACCGGGCTTTCCCTTCCTTCTTGTCCACGTCCTTGTTCTACATATATGTCGGCGCCCTGGACAACATGCCTGTTTGCGCCCGATGCCCCTAAGATTCTTGTGATAACCGGACAGCGGCGGTCGCCATGCGGTTTCGAGCTAAGACGCTCCTTGCTGTTTGCCTGAAAAGCCCGCCAACTCCGCGATGTCTTTCGCTTCCATCTTCATCAATTGGGCGAGCGAATAGCCTCTTTCTAGGCAACGACGGATGATGGCATACCCAACGGCATAGCCCCCCATTTTCGGATGCCATCCAAGCCCGTACAAAATGCGGGAAGTATGCGGATGCGAAACGGGCAAATGTTGGTTCGGGACAATATAACGCCGCCAAAACCGTTCCATCTCCCGATCGGTGTAATACTTCGTCCATCCCGCACACTGCTTGACGCCGACTGTCTCGGCGACGGCATGCTCCGCCAATCCTTCCATAACGACTGCATCCAGCAACGTCGCATCTTCGCCTTCGTTCGGCAACTGCTTGAGACGGCATACATGGTTGTATTCATGCGCCACCAACGCGGCGATCTCCTCGTCGCCATGATCCGGCAGCAAGAAGAAAAACAATTTATCAGCAAACGCCACCCCGCCTTTTCCTTGGAATTCGCGCACAAGCTTCCGGTTTTCGTCATCGGCCGGCAGCAAAAATACCGGAACGTCCGGTCCCTTCCATATCCCCCGTTGCCGTTCATACAAACGGCCAAGACGTTCCCAAAGACGGCGCTCTTTCATCTCCGGCAAAAGCCGCTCGGCCTGCCGAGTGCTTCGGTACATGCCATACAGCCGTAAATAGCTGTAAATCTCACGCGCCGGCATCTTGCCAAAAAGCGGCGCCAACCGTGCGCACAACCGGAGCGGATCGCCTTCATCCTCTTCAAGCCATCGATCGGTCGGAAGCAATCCCATCGCTTTTCCCTCCTTTTCTCTTACGTTATGTCGGCAGGGAAAAGACGGTGAAACAAAACAAAAAAGAGAGCCTGACGCTGAACCGAACCCGCCGTTAGTCACGCGTTTTCAGCTCTGCTCAACCAAGGCTCTCCTTTTCATCCATTACACATATTTTTTAAAAATCAATGTCGCATTATGGCCGCCAAATCCAAATGAGTTGCTTAAGACCACACGCACGTCTTGCTTGCGCGCTTCATTCGGCACATAGTCGAGGTCGCATTCCGGATCCGGTGTTTCGTAGTTGATCGTCGGCGGAATGATGCCGTCGCGGATCGCCAGCACGGAGAAAATCGCTTCCACCGCGCCGGTCGCCCCGAGCAAATGCCCAGTCATCGACTTCGTCGAGCTGACGGCGAGCTTATAGGCATGATCGCCGAATACTTCTTTGATCGCCGCCGTCTCATACTTATCATTGTAATCGGTGCTCGTGCCGTGGGCGTTGATGTAATCGATCTCCTCCGGCTTCAGGCCAGCGTCATGAAGCGCTTGGCGCATCGCCCGCACGCCGCCTTCGCCGCCCGGCGCCGGTGCGGTGATATGATACGCATCGGCGGTCGCACCGTAACCGACAATTTCGGCGTAAATCTTCGCGCCGCGGCGCAACGCGTGCTCCAATTCCTCAAGAACAACGATGCCTGCTCCCTCACCCATGACGAAACCGTCGCGGTTTTTGTCAAATGGGCGGCTCGCCGTTTTTGGATCTGGATTGGTTGAAAGAGCCGTACTGGCGCAAAAACCGGCGAACGACATTTTCGTAATCGGCGCTTCCGTCCCGCCGGTGATCATGACATCGGCGTCGCCGCGCTGAATGACTTTAAACGCATCACCGATCGAGTTCGCCCCGGTCGCGCAAGCGGTCACCGTGCACGAATTGATCCCTTTCGCTCCGAGGATGATCGATACTTGCCCAGCGGCCATATCCGGGATCATCATTGGCACGAAAAACGGGCTCACTCGGCGATAACCGCGCTGCTGGAAAATCTCAAACTGCTGTTCAAACGTCTCCATGCCGCCGATGCCAGAACCAATCCAAACACCGACCCGTTCAGCGTTGCTTTCATTAATGTCGAGATTGGCATCTTTGACCGCCATGAGCGCCGCAGCGACGGCGAATTGGGTAAATCGGTCCATCTTCCGCGCCTCGCGGCGGTCGATAAACAGCGACGGATCGAAGTCTTTCACTTCCGCCGCCACTTTCGCCGGAAAGTCGTCCGGATTGACGCGAGTGACAATGTCGATGCCGGACTGGCCGGCGATAATGTTTTTCCACGTCGTTTCTGCGTCATTCCCAAGCGGGGTGACGGCGCCTATGCCTGTCACGACGACTCGTCTTTTTTCCATCGTTTCCGTCTCTCCTTTTATTTCGATAATATACGTGCCGTTAACGGCCCCAGCGCAAAGCGATCGCGCCCCACGTCAGCCCGCCGCCGAATCCGACCATAATGATGAGATCATCGTCATGGATTTTGCCCGCTTCCAACTCTTCTACAAGCGAAATCGGAATGGATGCGGCCGACGTGTTGCCATATCGACGGATGGTTGTCGATATTTTCTCTTCTGGCAGCTCGAGCCGCTGTCTGGCCGCTTCGACGATGCGAATGTTCGCTTGATGCGGAATGAGAAAGTCGACATCGTCTTTCGTGAGCCCGGCTTTTTCAAGCACACGCACGCTTAATTCTCCCATTTGCCGGACGGCGAACTTGAATACTTCACGGCCGTTCATGACGATATATTCGTCTTTGTATAAATGTTTTCCTCCTGTTCCGTCAGCTCCCAACTCGAAAGATAAAATCCCGCGCCCGGGCGACACCGGACCCATGACGACCGCTCCGGCGCCGTCGCCGAACAGCACCGCCGTGTTGCGGTCGGTCCAATCGGTGATTTTCGATAGTTTGTCTGCCCCCACTACTAATATATACTTGTAGGCGCCTGTGTCAATAAATTGGGCGGCCGTGACCATCCCGTACATAAACCCCGCACAGGCAGCGCTGATATCAAGCGCAGCGGCGTTGACGGCGCCAAGCCGCTCTTGCAGCATGCAAGCGACCGACGGAAACGGACGGTCCGGAGTGACGGTGGCAACTAAAATGAGATCAATATCCTTCGCCTCCATGCCAGCGTCTTGAAGCGCCCTTTCTGCGGCAAAATACGCCATATGGGACGTATCGATGTCATCCGGAGCGATGCGGCGCTCCTCGATCCCGGTGCGCGTCCGGATCCATTCATCCGATGTATCCATCATTTTTTCCAAATCAAAGTTGGTCAACACTTTTTCCGGCACATAGCGGCCGACCCCGATAATTCCTGCTCCCATATCATTCATCTCCTCTTTCTTTCCCAAAATGGCAAAAAAACGCTCACGCTGACAACCAAACTTGAATGTACAATCAGTCTACATCACCAATTATTATTACTTGGTACTAATTTTAGCCGAAAGAGCGTGGATGCGCAATAGAAAACGAAAGTTGAACCAGCGCTTTCCGTACCCCTAAGGCATTTGTCCAAACCGCTTTTTCCCTTCTGCCATACAATACAAATACGAGCAACCATCGCATGAAAGGGAGGATCGCCCATGGCCAACGGCGAAGCACAAGAACAACATCGCGAACGGCAAGACCGTTTTTCCCGCCTAATGTTCGGATCTTTTCCTTCTCGCGCAACCGGCGAGCGCGAAGATCAAGGGAGCGGGGCAGAACCGCCTTTACTGCCGAACATCGATTTCATGAAGCTGTTTGAAAACGTCAATACGCTAGCCGACTCATTGCAACAATTAAAACCGCTCGTGAAAAAGATCACCTCGCTCGTCGACTTATTGAAAAAATAGCAGACGCACCGGTCGATGCGTCTGCCCTTGTCGTTTACGGGAGTTCATTGTATTGGCAGAAAAATTGCCCGATTTGTCGAGCCAGTTGGCGCCGTTTCTCCGGCAGCTCGTAAACGACGCGCACCCGGTTGTTTGTCGTTTTCATCCATTGTTCATATTTACGGCTATGCAAGGCGGATGGATACGGGCTCACTCCGGCCAGCTGCCAAATCGTCACCGGAACGTCATGAGGACTGAGAAAGAGGGACGGAACAGCCTCGGGCACCTCCTCTTCTTTCAAGCCATAGGCAGTCGCGATTTCCCTCACCATCCGCCGGTACACGAATGGATGTTCCTGTTCATAGTCAAGCTGGGCGCGAACATCAAGGCAAGGGTTGATCATGGCGACGGCGCGGATTTGACTTGGCATGGCGCCAAGCAGTTGCAAGGCAACGAGCGCGCCCATTCCTTCGGCAACGATATAGATGCGCTGGTTCACAATTTCGCTTTTCAACACCGAGTAAATGAGTTGGCGCGCCAGCCGGACCGCTTTCGGACTTCCCCAATGCCGGCCGTACAAATGGGACGAAAAGACCGTATACCCACGTTCCAACCAATCTTCCAGCCATTGGCGCCGCCCCGGATGCTCGAGCCAAAAACTCGTCTGTTCGTTCACAAAATGGTCGCCGTCGCCCATTAAAAAAAGGGCAAACCCATTTGGGCGCTCCGGCACGTGAACGATGCACCATTGCTCATCGAGTTGAAAAAACCGCCGTTGTCCTGCCATCGTTTCCATTCACCCTTGTTTGGCAATGCATAATGGTACAGTATACGATATGCGCGGCCAAAAAAAACGTCCGGGTATATGCCTACGTGACAAATTGTGATAAGATAAGAAAAGGAATGACGAGAAGATGGGAGGAACAAAGATGCGCTTGTTTTGGACGTTTTTTTGGACGTTTTTGCTCGTGCAAATGGCAACGTACGTCATGGGCTCGATGCAAGGGATCGGCTATGATTTCGCAACCGGCGCCTTGCTTGGCGTGATCGTGACGATCTTAGTCTTCGTGATTGCAGCCTTGATTCCGGACGAGCCGGCCGGGGATCACCATCATTGATCATTCGCTTCATAAGACAACGCCTTGGGGTGAAAGTCCCAAGGCGTTGTTTTTTGTCATCTTTAACCGAGAATCCTCCCACTTCAACACCTATATAGGGTAAGTGGAGGAGCATTCCATCCATATTGATCTGGGCTTGTGTTTTCCGCCCATGCTCAAACAATGCGACCAACCCCGGCAGACAAGAAGCACGTCTCTCCGCGTCGTCGGCGCCCCCTTCAGCTCGTTTACGCCGACGGACGAATGGCGATCTGCCCGTTGTCAACATCGACCGTGACGGTGCTGTAATCTTTCACCCGCCCAGCGATCAGCTCTTTCGCAAGCGGCGTTTCGATTTGCTTTTGCATAAACCGTTTGAGCGGGCGGGCGCCGTATACTGGGTCGAAGCCCGCTTCGGCGATGTATTGCTTCGCCGCTTCCGTCAGCACGAGTTCGATATGCCGATCGGCCAAACGGGCCGACAGCTCGCGGGCGAACTTTTCGACGATGCCTTTCACTTCATTCATCGACAATGGCTTAAATAAGACGATATCGTCGATCCGGTTTAAAAATTCTGGGCGGAAATGGGCGCGCAGTTGTTCGAACACTTGTTTGCGCGTTTCTTCATCGATGTCGCCATGTTTGTTTTCTAACAACAGCGGCGATCCGATGTTCGATGTCATAATGACGACCGTGTTTTTAAAGTCGACCGTCCGCCCTTGCGAATCGGTGAGCCGTCCGTCATCCAGCAGCTGCAGCAGGATGTTGAACACTTCCGGATGAGCTTTTTCGATTTCATCGAACAACAGAACGGAATACGGCTTGCGCCGCACTGCCTCGGTCAGCTGGCCGCCTTCCTCATAGCCGACATAGCCGGGCGGCGCTCCGATCAAGCGGGAGACGGCGTGTTTTTCCATATACTCGGACATGTCAAGACGGATGAGCTGCTCCTCACTGTCAAACAGCGCCTCGGCGAGCGCTTTGGCCAGTTCCGTTTTGCCGACGCCGGTCGGTCCGAGGAACAAAAACGATCCGATCGGGCGGTTCGGGTCTTTCATGCCGGCCCGCGCCCGCAAGACGGCGTCAGCGACAAGCTCGACCGCTTCGTCTTGACCGATGACCCGTCTATGCAGCAATTCATGAAGGCGAAGCAGCTTTTCCCTCTCTCCCTCGACGAGGCGGGTGAGCGGAATGCCAGTCCAGCGTGACACGATTTCGGCAATCTCTTCTTCCGTCACTTCCTCGCGCAGCAATTTCCCTTCACTTTGCTCACTGATTTCTTGCTCGAGCTGTTTGAGTTGCTTTTCCAACTGCGGAATGCGGCCATGGCGAAGCTCCGCCGCCTTGTTTAAATCATACTCGTTTTCCGCCTCTTCCAGTTCGCGTTTTGCCCGCTCGAGCGCCTCGCGCAAACGGCGGACGCGGTCAAGCGCCTCTTTTTCTTTTTGCCATTGCGCTTTCATGGCGTTCGCCTTTTCACGCAAATCGGCAAGTTCTTTTTGCAATGCCGCAAGCCGCTCGCGGCTCGCTTCATCCGTTTCTTTGCTTAAGGCCGCCTCTTCAATTTCAAGCTGCATGACGCGGCGCATCACTTCGTCCAGCTCCGACGGCATCGATTCCATTTCCGTCCGGATCGTCGCGCACGCTTCATCGACCAAATCGATCGCTTTGTCAGGCAAAAAGCGGTCAGAGATGTAACGGTCGGACAAAACGGCGGCCGCGACGAGCGCGCGATCGTGGATTTTCACTCCATGGTGCACTTCATACCGTTCTTTCAATCCGCGCAAAATCGAAATCGTGTCCTCGACACTCGGCTCTTGGACAAGCACTTGTTGGAAGCGGCGCTCGAGCGCCGGGTCTTTTTCGATGTATTGCCGGTACTCATCAAGCGTCGTCGCCCCGATGCAGCGCAACTCGCCGCGGGCAAGCATCGGCTTGAGCATATTGCCGGCGTCAATCGCCCCTTCCGCTCTGCCGGCGCCGACGATCGTATGCAGCTCGTCAATGAACAATATGATGCGGCCGTCGCTTTTTTTGATTTCGTTTAACACCGCTTTCAGCCGTTCTTCAAATTCACCGCGAAACTTTGCTCCGGCGACGAGCGCGCTCATATCAAGAGCGAAAATCGTTTTGTCTTTCAGCCCTTCCGGGACATCTTTGCGCACGATGCGTTGAGCGAGCCCTTCGACAATAGCGGTCTTCCCGACGCCCGGCTCGCCGATCAACACCGGGTTGTTTTTCGTCTTCCGCGACAAAATGCGGATGATGCGGCGAATTTCACTGTCGCGGCCGATGACCGGGTCGATTTTTCCCGCTTTCGCTTCCGCGACAAGGTCGCGCCCGTATTTTGCCAACGCTTCATAGGTTGCTTCCGGATGTGGACTCGTCACGCGTTGATTCCCCCTTACGTTTCTCACTGCCGCTAATAGTGCTTCCTTCGTCAGTCCAAACGACGCCAGCTGCCGAGCGACCGGCTCGGCGCCATGAGGCAACGCGAGCAGCACATGTTCGACCGATATGTACTCGTCTTGCATTCGCTTCGCTTCGTTTTCCGCCTCCTCAAGCAGCCGCGCTAAGGCGGGCGCAACATACAGCTGCCCGTCCGCCCCATGCACTTCAGGCTTTTGGCGAAGCTGGCTGCGAAGCCAGTCAGCGGCCTTTTCCTTGTCGGCGCCGGAAAGCTCCACGAGCCGCGGCGCCAGGCCGCCTTCTTGTTCGAGCAGCGCAATCAGGAGATGCTCGACATCAAGCTGTTGATGATGTCGTTCTTTGGCGAGCGACTGCGCCGCCATCAGCGCCTCTTGCAGTTTTTCCGTCAAACGGCTTGCGTCCATGCCGTTCCCTCCATTTGACCTTCTTTGACCATAAATCATTATAGCGGATCGCGAAGCACACGGCAAATCAAAAGCCACTCCATACTTGGAATGGCTTTTGTTGTGCTTCACGGTTTGCGCAAATACGTCCAATGCCGATTATGGTTCGACGTTTCCGGGAACGTATCGCCGGCTTTCAGTTTCAGCTTTTTCGGGTGTTTTACATTGTCGCCCGTTTCGCCGATTTCAATGTACACGCCGTTGTTCGGCGCTTTATCCCCTGGTTTGAAATGGCGCGGTTGGCCCATTTGTTTCATCCCCCTTGCTTCGATTGCATTTGTTAGCATTCCCGGTTTTGCCGCTGTTCATAAGAAGGGAAATGATGGGGCCGCCGCACACGGAGCGTCAAGCCTTCACAATAAAAACGTTTTTTCTCATGAAAATCCTTTTCCTTGCAAAGAACAAAAAAGGAACTCCCGAAACGGGAATTCCTTTTTCCTATAGGATCGACACTAAAATCGCTTTTTGGGCATGAAGCCGGTTGCCGGCCTGCTCAAATACGACCGAGTTCGGGCCGTCCATGACGCCGGCCGTCACTTCTTCGCCTCGATGGGCCGGCAGGCAATGCAAAAAGAGGTAATCGGGTTTGGCCGCTTTGGCGAGCTCTTCATTCACTTGGTACGGCTGGAACACTTGAAGCCGCTCGGCGCTTTCGCTTTCTTGGCCCATGCTCGTCCATACGTCCGTATAAATCGCATCCGCTCCGGCCACTGCCTCAAGCGGGTCGTGCGTCACAACAACTGTTGCTCCGGTTTTCTCGCCGATCTGGCGCGCTGCCTCGACGTATTCCTCCTTCGGCTCATAGCCTGGCGGACAGGCAATGAAAATATCCATTCCCACTTTGGCTGCGGCCGCAAGCAAGGCGTTGGCGACGTTGTTGCCGTCGCCGACATAGGCGAGTTTGACGCCTTGGAACGTTTTCTTCGCTTCGTAAATCGTCAGCAAATCCGCCAGCGCCTGGCACGGATGATCATCGTCCGTCAAGCCGTTGATGACCGGAACGGACGCATACTCGGCCAATTCCTCGACTTTTTGATGGGCAAACGTCCGAATCATCATGACATCGACGTATTGCGACAAGACGCGCGCCGTATCCGCAATCGTTTCACCGCGGCCAAGCTGCAAATCGTTGCCGTTTAAATACATCGCCTGGCCGCCAAGCTGGATCATGCCGACTTCAAACGACACGCGCGTGCGCGTTGAGGGCTTTTCAAAAATCATCGCCATTGTTTTGCCGGAAAGCGGCGCATACGGCACGCCGGCTTTTTGTTTCGCTTTTAAATCGGCTGCTAGCGCCAACAAGTCCATAATTTCGTCTGTTGAAAAATCGAGCAGCGTTAAAAAATCTCTCCCTTTTAATGACATCACTGCATTCATGCGATCACCGCCTGTTCTGCCTGTTTTTTCTTTTCCAACCAGCCGTGGATCGGCTGCACATCAAGATGATCCACATCGAGCGCCTGCAAGAAGAGCTTCAATGTCTCACGTTCCGTGAAGACGAGCAATTGTCGGGACAACGCAGTCATTCGTTTGTTTGCCTCGTCTTCCTCTTTGCCCAAGTTGATCACCGCGAGCGCCGTGTCGCGCTTCACCCAATGGGCAAACGGGACATCTGACACGATCACAAGCTGTTTCGCTTCGATTTCCGCGGCCAGCGTCTCATCGATGCCGCCAATCACATACATTTCATTGGCGTTTGCTTTCTTTCGCAAGTACGCGTAAAACGCTTTGTACGCCGCTTCTTCCTTCGTCGCGGCGATGCTGATGCCTTCGCCGGTCGATTTCATCTCTGGCCCAACCACCGGGTCAACCCCCGGCAGCTTATGGGTCGAAAAGACCGGATACTTTAACACGGCGTACGGCATGACCGCCAAGCCGCGCGCTTTTTCGTCCACGATGTCGACAAGCGATTTCCCAAGCAATAATTTTGTCGCAATTTGCGCCAGCGGCACGCCGGTCGTTTTGCTGACGATCGGCACCGTCCGGCTCGCGCGCGGGTTCACTTCCAGGACATATACATTGCCGTCCGCAATGACGTATTGAATGTTCATAATTCCTTTAAAGCCGAGTTTTTTCGCAATCCGGCCCGCATAGTCGATGATTTTCGCTTTTTCTTCGTCTGTGAGCGTCTGCGCCGGCAGCCAAGCATAGCTGTCACCGGAGTGGACGCCGGCTTTTTCGACGTGTTCAATGATGACCGGCAGCACGATGTCTGTTCCATCCGTCACGATGTCCGCTTCTGCCTCTTTCCCGTCCAAATACGCATCAATCAAAATCGGATAGGTCAACTCGCCTTGCTCGATCAAAGCAGCGAGCTGCGCCTCGCTATGGACGATAAACATGCCGCGGCCCCCGATGACATACGACGGACGAAGCAGCACCGGGCAGCCGATCTCAGCCGCTTTGGCGGCGAGCTCCTCGGCGTTGTTCGCCATCAAGCCCGGTACGTGCGGGATGTCAAGCTCCTCAAGCAACTGGTAAAAACGATCGCGGTCCTCGAGCTGGTCAATCATATCGTACGTGACGCCCAACAGCGGCACGCCGGCTTCTTCAAGCCCTTTGACCAAATTGATCGCCGTCTGTCCGCCAAATTGAACGATGACATGCTTGATTTGTTCCGCTTCGATAACATCGAGGACGCTCTCAAGCGTCAGCGGTTCAAAGTACAGACGGTCGGCGACGGCAAAGTCGGTGCTCACCGTTTCCGGATTGTTGTTGATCATCACCGTTTCATAGCCCTCTTTTTGCAAGGCGAACACGCTATGAACGGAGCTGTAGTCAAACTCAATGCCTTGGCCGATGCGGATCGGTCCGGCTCCAATGATCAGCACTTTCTCTTTGCCGCTCGGTTGTTTTCGCTCGTCTTCGCCGAAATAAGTCGAGTAGTAATAATCCGTTTCTGAATGAAATTCGGCCGCGCACGTGTCGACCATTTTGTATGACGGCACGATGCCAAGTTCCTTCCGCTTGTTGCGCACGTCAAGCTCCGTCACGCCCCACGTTTCAGCTAAAAAGGCGTCGCTACATCCTTTTTCTTTCAAGAAACGGAACGTTTGCTCCTCAATCGTGTCCAACGTTGCAGCCGCTGCCTGTTTTTCAAGGGCGACAAGCCGCTCGAACGAGCAAAGGAAAAAGCGGTCGATTTTCGTCCATTCGTGAATGGCTTCAACCGCCACCCCGCGGCGGAGCAGTTCCAAAATCGCGAAAAAGCGGCGGTCGTCTTTGTCGACAAGCAGCTGTTTCAGCTCATCATTCGTTTTCACCGAAAGCTCCGGCAACAACAGTCCGTTGTTTTTGCCTTCGAGCGACTGCACCGCTTTTTGAAACGCCCGCTCCATGTTGCGGTCGATCGCCATCACTTCCCCGGTCGCCTTCATTTGCGTGCCGAGTTTCCGATCCGCATGCGGAAACTTGTCAAACGGCAAGCGCGGAAACTTGACGACGACATAGTCCAAGGCCGGTTCAAAGCTGGCGTACGTCGTTTTCGTCACCGGGTTGACGAGTTCCGCAAGCGTATAGCCGACCGCGAGCTTCGCCGCAATGCGGGCGATCGGGTAGCCGGTCGCCTTGGACGCCAGCGCTGACGAGCGGCTGACACGCGGGTTGACTTCAATCAAGTAATATTGTTTGCTGTTCGGGTCAAGGGCGAACTGAATGTTGCAGCCGCCGATGATCCCTAAGGCGGAAATGATTTTCACTGCTGAAGAACGAAGCATTTGGTACTCTTCATCGGTCAACGTCTGCGACGGTGCAACGACGATCGAATCTCCTGTATGAATGCCGACCGGATCGACGTTTTCCATATTGCAAACGGTAATGCACGTATTCGATTGGTCGCGCATCACTTCGTATTCAATTTCTTTAAACCCGGCGACGCTTCGTTCGATTAAACATTGGCTGATCGGACTTTCGGCAAGCCCTTTTTCCACGAGAGCAAGAAACTGCTCCATGTTTTCTGCGATGCCGCCGCCCGTCCCGCCGAGCGTATACGCAGGACGAATAATGATCGGAAAACCGATTTGTTCGGCGAACGCGACCGCTTCCTCGACGCTTGTAACAATTTCGCTTTCCGGCACCGGTTCGCCAAGCTCGTGCATCAATGCGCGGAACGCTTCGCGGTCCTCCCCGCGCTTAATCGCTTCAATCGGTGTTCCGAGCAGTCTCACCCCATACTTTTCAAGCACGCCGGCTTCATGCAGCTGAAACGCCAAGTTGAGCCCTGTCTGGCCCCCGAATGTGGCGAGCAGCCCGTCCGGGCGTTCTTTGGCAATAATCGCTTCGACCGCCTCAACGGTGAGCGGTTCAAAATACACGGCATCGGCATGGACATCATCGGTCATGATCGTCGCCGGATTGTTGTTCACTAAAATAACGCGGTATCCTTCTTCCTTTAAGGCGATGCACGCCTGTGTGCCGGAATAATCAAACTCAGCGGCCTGGCCGATGACGATCGGCCCCGACCCGATCAGGAGAATCGATTGAAGCGAAGAATCTTTAGGCATAGACGTTCTCTCCCTTGAACACGGTTTGCAAAAATTCGTCGAAAATATAGCCGGTATCGTGCGGCCCCGGATGCGCCTCCGGATGGTATTGCACGGACAAAATCGGTTTATGGCGATGGACGATGCCCTCGACCGAACCGTCGTTGACGTTGATGAAACGAATGTCAAACGGTTTGCCCACCAAACTGCCTTCTTTGACGACATAACTATGGTTTTGCGATGTCATCATCACGTTTTGTTTCACCGCGTCCCACACCGGTTGATTGGCGCCGCGATGCCCGAAGCGGAGTTTTTCCGTATCCGCCCCGTACGCCAAGGCAACGAGCTGATGGCCAAGGCAAATCGCAAGCGTCGGATACCGGTCGATCAGCTGACGGATAGCGGGAAGCTGATGGCGTAACTGTTTCGGATCGCCCGGGCCGTTCGAGAGGACAAGCCCGTCCGGTTTCAGCGCGTCAATCGCTTCCGGCGCCGTATCATGCGGCACAACCGTCACCCGGCAGCCGCGCGCAAGAAGCGACTGCAAAATCGACTTTTTATAGCCGAAATCGATGAGCACCAAATGCGGCCCGGCTTCGCCGTATGTTTCGATCGTTTTCGTTGACACCGCGCGCACTAGAAACGCCGCTTCCTCATCAGCAACTGCTGGAATCGGCGACAAACTTAATTCCGCCATCATCGTCCCAGCGGTGCGGATTTCTTTCACAAGGGCGCGCGTGTCCACGTGCGTGAGAAGCGGAATGTTCCAATGCTGCAAGTATTCTGCCAAGCTGTATTTCGCCCCGTAATGAAATCCTGTGCCGCTCGCTTCGTAGACGACGACCGCTTCGACGTGCGGCCGCTTGCTTTCAAAATCGTCTTCATTAATGCCATAATTGCCGATCAGCGGGTACGTAAAAACGATGATTTGGTTTTTATACGACGGGTCGGTCAACACTTCTTGATAACCGGTCATGCCGGTGAAAAAAACGATCTCCCCGCTCACCTTTTCTTCAAGCGGAGCGGCGAGCTCGCCGCTGAACGTTTTTCCGCTCGCCACATGCAAGTACGCTTTCATTGGCGCCACCTCATCGTTTGAGTTTTTATAACCGTTCAAGAATTTTTATGCATGAACAGGAATAAAAATTAAGCCATCGGCCGTCCGTTTACAAGACAGCTGAGGCGTTGGCGTTGTTCAACACGTTTGTTAAAATGTCCACCGCTTCATCGATTTCTGCTTTCGTCACCACAAGCGGCGGCAGCAGGCGGATCACCTTCGGCCCCGCCGAGAGGACAAGCAAGCCGTTTTCATGAATCAATGGCAACAGCGGCGCGACGTCCGTTTGGCACTCGACCCCGACAAGCAGCCCGAGCCCGCGCACGTCCTTGACGATGTCAAGCGGGGCGAGCGCGTCATGGAGGCGCTCAAGCAAATAGCGGCCTTTCTCCTGCACTTCTTGCAAAAATACCGGATCGAACACCACTTCTAACGTCGCCTTGGCAGCGGCCATCGCGATCGGGTTGCCGCCAAACGTCGACCCGTGCACGCCAGGCCCAAACGACTCTTTCAAAAACGCTTTGCCGATCATCGCACCAACCGGAATGCCGCTTCCAAGTCCTTTCGCCACGGTGATGATGTCGGGCTCCACGCCGAAATGCTGGTAAGCAAACGGCTTTCCGGTCCGGCCGATGCCGGTTTGCACTTCGTCGATGATCAGAAGCGCCCCGTGCTGTTGACACAGCTCCGACGCTATTTGCAAAAACGCCGGATCCACCGGGCGGACGCCGCCTTCCCCTTGGACGACCTCAAGCATCACCGCGGCCACTTCTTCGTTCATTGCCTGCTTGAGAGCGTCGACATCATTCAGCGGCAAGTGAATGAATTCCGGAAGCAGCGGACCAAAACCGCTATGCACTTTCTCCTGCCCGGTCGCCGCCATCGTCGCAAACGTCCGGCCGTGAAACGATTGGGAAAACGTGATCACTTTGTGTCGTCCGGTATGTTTGCGCGCCAGCTTCAGCGCCGCTTCGTTCGCCTCGGCTCCGCTATTGCAGAAAAAGACGCAGTCGCCGGCGCTGTGGGCGACAAGCAAGGACGCGACCTCTTCTTGAATGGGAATCGTAAACAAGTTCGATACGTGCCAATATTGATTCAGCTGCTTTTCAATCGCCTTTTGGACGTGCGGATGGCGATGGCCGAGATTGCAGACGGCAATGCCGGAGACAAAGTCGAGATATTGTTTTCCGTTTACATCGGTCACAACCGTCCCTTCCGCGGCTTGGACGGCGATCTTCCAACGGTTGTATGTCGGAAACAGCGCGCTCATAAATATACCCCCACTTCTTTGCGAATCGTTGTGCCGTGCCATGTTCCGTTCTGGTAAAACGTCGTTTTGCCGCTGACGATCATCACCTCGGGCAGCGCATCGGACAGGGCGGACAGCGCCGCTTTCACTTTCGGAATCATCCCGCCCGTGATGACGCCGTCTTCGATCAGTCGTTCAATCGTTTCCGCCGTCGCCTCGGCCACGAGCGCGCCGTCTCGCAAAATGCCGGGCACGTTCGTCACAAACGCGAGCTGGCTGGCGCCGATAGCGGCCGCGACCGCCCCAGCCGCCGTGTCGGCGTTAATGTTGTATGTTTGCCCGTTTTGATCGATGCCAAGCGGCGAAACGACCGGAATGTAGCCCGCCTCAAGCAGCGTGCGCAAAAGACGGGAGCGAACCGTTTTCACACGGCCGACATAGCCGAGTTTGGCCAAGTCGATCGGTTCTGCTTCAAGCAACCCCCCGTCCACACCGGAAACGCCGACCGCCGGCAAGCCGTTCTGCCTGAGCATCGCCACAAGCTGTTTGTTCACTTTGCCGGAGAGCACCATTTCCACAACGGCAAGCACCTCTTTCGTCGTTTTCCGCAAGCCGTTGACAAACTCGCTCGGCACCGCCAGTTTTTTCAACATTTGCCCGATTTCCGGCCCGCCACCGTGGACGATGACGACATCCATCCCTTGTTCCCGCATCATGTTCACGCTGGCAAAAAAGGCGGGAGACAGCTCATCGAGCACGCTGCCGCCGCATTTGATGACGACCGTTTTCCCCATCTTTCTCTCTCCTTACGTCCGATAGCTGGCGTTGATTTTCACATAATCGTACGTCAAGTCGCAGCCCCACGCGACGCCGAAGCCATCGCCCAAGTGCAAATCCACCTCAATGACGACCGTCTCTTGTTGCAAATACGCCGTCGCTTCTTCTTCCGAGAACGGCTGCGGCTCGCTTCCTTTCAGCATCACAATCGGCCCGATCGCGACATCAACATTGTCCGGATCAACGTCAGCGTCCGCATAGCCGATCGCGCCGATGATCCGCCCCCAGTTGGCATCCGCGCCGTAAACGGCCGTTTTCACTAAGTTGGAGCCAACGATTTGCTTCGCGACTTTTTTCGCCTCATCGTCCGTTTTCGCGCCGCGCACGCGCACTTCAATGAGCTTCGTCGCCCCCTCGCCATCTCTGGCGATTTGCTTCGCCAAGTCTTCGCACGTTTTCCGCAGCGCTTCGTAAAAGTGTTCCCAATCCGGATGATTCGGCGTCAGCTCGTCATTTCCGGCAAGACCGCTTGCCATCACCACAACCATGTCATTCGTCGACGTATCGCCATCGACGGTAATTTGATTGAACGATACATCGGTAATCGACCGGAGCGCATCATGCAGCACCGCCGAAGAGATGTTGGCATCGGTCGTAATGAACGCGAGCATCGTCGCCATGTTCGGATGGATCATCCCCGATCCTTTCGCCGCCCCGCCGACGGTGACTGTTTTCCCATCGACGGTCGTTTGGTAACAGGCGCGCTTCATCACCGTATCCGTCGTTAAAATCGCCGTTTGAAACGCCTCAGCATCCGCCATCGTCGCCCCTGGAACAAGCTTTTCGATGCCCGCGCGAATTTTTTCCATCGGCAAATATTCCCCGATCACGCCCGTTGAAGCGACGGCCACATGGTGCAGCGCCAGGCCAAACTGTTTCGCGCACAGCTCGCGCATTTCATAGGCGTCGCGAAGCCCCTGCTCGCCGGTGCAGGCGTTCGCGCATGCGCTGTTGACGATGACCGCCTGCAATTTTTGTTCTACAGCGAGGCTCGCCTGCGTCACTTTGAGCGGCGCCGCCTGGAAATGGCTTTGCGTATACACCGCCGCCGCCGATGCTGGCACGTCGCATACAATAACCCCTAAATCTTTTTTCGAATAGCGCAGCCCGGCGTGCACCCCAGCCGCTTGAAATCCTTTCGGCGTGACGACCGTTCCATCGGCGACCGCCGTTACTTGCGCCGTTTGTTTCGTTGTGGTCATGTTCGTTCCCCTTCCCTCACGGATAGATCGGCAGGAAGCGGAGGCCCTCGGCCTCATCCCACCCCATCATCAAATTGAAGTTTTGCACCGCCTGCCCGGCGGCTCCTTTCATCAAGTTATCAATCACCGACACGACCGTCACCCGTCCCGTTCGTTCATCGTAGGCGAGGCCGATGTCGCAATAATTTGAGCCGTACACTTCTTTCGTCGCTGGAAACTGTCCAAGTTGACGGATGCGGACAAACGGCGAACCTTCATAACTTGTTTTATATAAATCTACCAAGTCGTTTGGCGAAAGCGGCTGTTTCGCCTTCGCATAAATCGTCGCCATAATGCCCCGTGTCATCGGAATCAAATGAGTGCTGAACGTAATCGGCTCCATCGCTTCATTCCACGTTTGCAGCGTTTGCTCAATTTCCGGAATGTGCTGATGGACGTTCACTTTATAAATTTTCACGTTTTCGTTTACTTCGGAAAAATGCGTCCCGAGCCCTGCTTTCCTCCCTGCTCCTGATACGCCGGACTTGGCATCGACGATGATCGAGCCCTCTTCAACAAGCCCTTCTTTTACAAGCGGCGCCAGACCGAGCAGCGTCGCCGTCGGGTAGCAGCCCGGGTTGGACAAGAGTGTGGCCCCGCGGATCGCCTCTCGGTTCCACTCCGTCAGCCCGTATACGGCGCGCGCCAAATATTCCGTCGGAGCCGCCGGCCGCCCGTACCATCGTTCGTACACCGCCCCGTCTTTCAAACGGAAATCGCCCGATAAATCGATCACGTTCACTCCCCGATCAACGAGCGCCGGCGCCCACTCCCCGGACACCCCGGGCGGCGTGGCGAAAAAGACCGCATCGTAACGGGAAAGCGCCTCGATGTCAAGTTTATGCAACACCGCACCATCGATATCACCAATGTGCGGGAAACTTTCCGATAAATGAATTCCGTCCTGCGACGACGAGAAAACATCGCAGCGGCTCACACACGGATGCCCGTATAGCAAGCGGAACAGCTCCGCCCCGCTGTATCCCGTCGCCCCGATAATGGCTGCGTTCATCAACCGTTCCCCCTCAACCGTATGCCTCATGTAGTTCTCATTATAATACTGTATAAAAATAAAATCAAATGTATATTTAATAATTTTTAAGGGATTTTCTTCTTTCTTGTCCCCCTATGTTCACCAGGCCCACGGGAAAACGAAAACCGCTTTGGCTCAGCTGCCGAAGCGCATTCTCTTGTCCATCCCCCTCATGCACTCAAGCGTAAAGCCTCTCACGGAAGATTCCACCAATGTTCAACAAGTTTTCAATTTTTCCACTATCCTTATATTGACTTCCCTCTTTTTTCCTATACACTTTTAAATAGCGACACATTTTATATAAGGTTGTGATCGGATGAACGAGGTTGAATCTCGTGAATGGCAGAAGTGGCTTACATCGCTCGGGCGCGATCTTCGCCTTGAGAAAGGAACGTACTTGTTTCAAGAAGGAGAAAAGGCGGACGAACTGTACTATATTCAATCCGGTAAAATCCAAATCAGCAAAATGGACATGAATGGACAGGAGCTTGCGTTGCGCATTTGCAGCGAAGGGGACTTGATCGGCGAGCTGACGCTCTTTTGCCCCGGCGCCCGCTACATGCTGACGGCGAAAGTGCTCGAAGACGGCGTTGTCTCTGCCATTCCGCGCGAGAGGCTCGAACAAGAAATCGCCAACCATCCAACACTGGCCGTCGAGTTCATGAAATGGATGAGCCTCCATTTCCGGAAAACGCAGACGAAGTTCCGTGACCTCATTTTGCACGGCAAAAAAGGAGCGCTCTATTCGACGCTCATCCGCTTGTGCAACAGCTACGGCGTGATGAAAGAAGACGGCATTTTGATCGACGTGCCGCTCACCAACCAAGAACTCGCCAATTTTTGCGGCACCGCCCGCGAAGTCGTCAACCGCATGCTCGGCGACTTGCGGAAAAAAGGCGTCATCTCCGTGCAAAAAGGAAAAATCTGCGTCCACGACTTGCAATATTTGCGCGACGAAATCTCCTGCGAAGGCTGTCCGCCCGAGCTGTGCCGCATCGACTGACAAAAGGGTGCGATTCAAAAGAAGGGGCTGACCCAAAAGCGTCATTCCTCTCAAACGAAATACAACATATTGCGCATGATTCATTGTTTCGTGGCGATATATGGTGATGAGCAAGGGTGTCCTGATCCTTTTGGGACACCCCCTTTGCTTGTTTCACAGCAAAAATTTCCCAAGAGGGATTCATGTCGTTTTCCCGTTTCTCCACATCCCTATCTGCACCAAACATCCTATCACACATAACTCCCCAACTTCCCGGCCTTTCTCGCCCAGCTCCATTGCGAACGAAGCACCATAGCGCCGGCCCCCATCCAAAAACAAGAAACAAACAAAGCGGGTACAAGCGCCGTCCAACCGGTGCGCATCCCATGCACGGCCCACGAGAGAGATGAAAAGAAATTTAGCACGTGGAAGACAGACGGAAGCAGTTTCGGAGAAAGGAAAAACCCCGAAAACATCAAATGGAATTCACACCCATTGAACATCACGCTTGTACAATAAAAAGCAATGCCGCCTAACCAAAAGAAAAACCCCAAACGGTCATTGATGCCTCCCGTTTAGGATTCGTTCAAGAATAAAGCACGATCATCGCGATGAAAAAGTACGCCGCGTTGGCGATTTCCAAAATGCCGAGTTTCATGATCGGCAGCGATTTGCCGTATAAATAGACGGCGCGGATGACGCTCGGTGTGTAGGCCAAGACGGCAAACGGCTCGCCGATGGCGATGAGGCCGACGATCAACAAGGCGTGGTAGCCCCATGACAGCCATTTGTACCGTTTGTTTTTCTTTTCGCGAATCATCGTTTTGACGTAAAACGTGCTGCCGAGGAAAAAGAGGAAGGAAAATAGGGCAAGTTCAAATGCTTCAAGCGTTAGCGCCCCGCGTCCGGCGTAAAAGGCGGCGAGGCCGCCGATGCAAAACGCCGCGATGGCGGCTACATCATTCCAAAAGGCGCGATCGTTCTTTTTCTTGCTGTAGTACGTGTTCACCAAGAAAAACGGCACCATGGCGAGCCCGAAGTAGAAAAGCGCCGGCTGTTGCCAAAGAGAGACGGCAAGCGCCGCGGCGGCGATGGCGCCATAGCGGGCGGCGGCGGGCACGTACGGCTCTTTCCGCTTCGTTTTCACCGCCATCAAGAGCGGATACGTCGCCAAATAGAGCGCAAGCCAGGCGACAAAGAGCGGCGCGTGAATCCACGAAAGCCCACCGGCGTACGCCCCGAGCCAAAACGGGATGATGAGCATCGCCCAGGCGCCGTGTTGTTTTGGCATCACCCATTTGCTTTTGTTCGCCATCCGTCTCATCCTCCGCTTACCGGTGGAATAAAGGCGACCGTGTCGCCGGCGTGAAGCGGCGCTTCGTCGCGGACATACTCCTCGTTGACCGCTGTCATGACGCGCCCGAGCGAGATGCCGTAGCGCTCTTCCACTTCGTCTTTCAGTTTTTTCACCGTTTCCGGAACATTCGGCCACATCACTTCCCGCTCGCCGATTTGCTCGCCCAAATGGGCGAAAAACAATAGACGGATCATTCTTCCTTCACCTCCGGTTTTCCGGACGGATACGCCGTTGTTTCCAACTGGTCGCCCACCCAGGCGCTTCCGTCCTCCCATTGCTCTTTTTTCCAAATCGGCACGATTTGCTTGATCCGCTCAATGGCATAGCGGTTCGCCTCATACGCTTCGGCGCGGTGCGGCGAGGAAACCGCGATGACGACGGCGATGTCGCTGATCTTAAGCCGCCCGATCCGGTGGGTGATGGCGGTTTTCGCCCCTGGCCATTTCTCCGCAATTTCCGCCCCGATTTGCGCGAGCATTTTCTCGGCCATCGACACGTACGCCTCATATTGCAAAAAGAGCGTCCTCTTGCCGTTCGTCCATTCGCGCACCGTGCCGGCAAAGACAGCGACCGCCCCCGCTTCCGGACGCATCACTTTTTTCATCACATCCTCGACCGAAATCGGCCGGTCGGTAATGGCAAACAACGGTTCTGTCATGTTCGTGTTCTCACCTCGTTCATGAGCCATGGAATATATTCGTCATCATCGGCCAGCGAAAACACCGGGTGCGCTAGCGGCCCTTCGAGCGGCTCCCAAGCGATGACGGCGCGAATGTTGGCGAGGTGCTGAAGCGACGCCCAATCTTCCCAAGTGCGGACGAGCACGACTTTCGGGTGCCGCTCTTGTTTGTAGCCTTCGACCAACACGAGATCGAGCCGAAGCGGCGCATAAAGCGCCAACACATCATCCAACCGCCACAACGGGCGGCGGAGATGAAGCTGCAAAAGCCCGTCTCCTTCCACCGCCGTTGCCACCGCCCCGGCCCGCTCATGGCGGACGGAATCGACGCCTTCCGGCCGCGCGGGCTCGCCGCCATGGCCGTGGTGCTTCACCGTCCCGACGCGCCATCCTTCCCGGACAGCGGCCGCCACCCATTTTTCCATAAGCGTCGTTTTGCCGCTATGTTTATAGCCGACGACTTGCCAGACGTTCATTCGCTTGACCCCTCATCGTCATCCAAAAGCCACACTTCCACCTCATCGCCAACCGCAAACCCTCTCGTTCCGCCCGGCAGCACCATCAAGGCGTTCGCAAAGGCAAGCGAGGTGACGATGTTCGACTTGTCCATGCCGACCGGCTTCACGACAAGCCGACCGTCAACCGCCTCGACCCGGCTGCGCACGAAGCGGGTGAACGGGTTCGGCTTCGGAAAATCGGCGCCAAGGGTGGCTTTCGCTTTTTTCAAATACGGCTTGGCCGAAAACAGCCGCGTGCGCACGACCGGGCGGACGAACAGTTCGTATCCGACATAGCACGCCGACGGGTTGCCCGACAAACCGAACAGCAGCTTGCCATTCCACTCCGCGACGGTCGTCACGCTTCCCGGGCGCATGGCGATTTTGTTAAACAAGACGTTCGCTCCGAGCCGCTCGTAGATGGCGGGGAAATAATCGAAATCCCCGACCGAGACCCCGCCCGTTGTAATGAGCATGTCCACTTGATCAAGCGCCTCGCGCACCGCATGAAAACACGCCTCGAGGTCGTCGGCAAGCTGGCCGAAATAAATCGGCTCGGCGCCGCTTTTGAGCACTTGCGCCTCGATCATGTAGGCATTGCTGTTGCGGATTTTTCCCGGCGCGAGCGGTTCCGAGACGTCGAGCAGTTCGCTGCCGGTCGCAAAAATGCCGATGCGCGGCTTTTTCGCCACCTTCACTTCAGCGTAGCCGAACGTCGCCAAGAGCGCCGCCACCCCGGGGTTGATGCGCGTTCCTTTTTCGACAAGCGGCTGCCCTTTTTTCGCATCTTCCCCTTGAAACGAAATGTTATCGCCAGGGCGGAACGGGCGTTTAATGACCATATACGTTTTTCCATCCCGCTCGTATTGTTTCGCGAGCTCCAACATGACGACCGCATCGCATCCTTCCGGAATTTGCGCCCCGGTCATCAGGCGCACCGCTTGAAACGGGCCGACAGGCTGCTTCGCCACTTGCCCGGCGCCGATCGTTTCGATCACTTCAAACTCGACCGGATGATCCAGCCCCGCTCCTTCGGAATCGGCGGCGCGAATGGCAAATCCGTCATACGGCGAGCGGTCAAACGGCGGCACATCATGGTCGGCGCATAAATCTTCCGCCAAATAGCGTCCGTACGACTGCCTTAGCGGCACGATCTCCTCTTCCCCTCTCCCGGCGTAACGCATCACCCGGGCGATGGCTTCCGCTACGGGAATGGGGGTTCGTCTTTCGACCAACGGTGTTCTCCCCTTTCTTTCCCTCACTCACTTCACTAAGCCCATTTTATCGCTTCATCACGATGATTGCCAATCTTGCAGCTGCTTGATCGATTTCGCCAACTTTTCGTCAACGACGGTGGCATCATCAATATGTTGCAAAATCATCGCCCGCTTTTCTCCGAACAAAGCGGACGACCGCTCCAACACGATGATTTCGTTTGTTCTATTGTACAGGAAAGAAGAGGAACACTGTTGTGATGTTGATCACATTTTGCTGTTGTCCGCTTTTTTTCGCTTGTGTGAGATGTATCACAACATTGACATAGAAAACAAGATATGCTGAAATTGCAACGATTTGACGATGGAGGGATCCCAAATGGAGCAACGGTTTACCGAGCAATCGTTAATTGGCGATATTGTCACAAAACTCCCGAAAGCAGCGGATTTGTTGAAAGCGCATCGCATTGACTTTTGCTGCGGCGGGCAGCGTCCGCTCAAAGAAGCCATTGAAGAACGCGGGTTGGATGGGGAAGAGCTCCTTCACCAGCTGAACGCCTTGTATAATGAAGCGCAACATAAGCCAACCAGAAACTGGAATGAAGCGCCGTTCGACGAACTCGTCGACCATATCATGAGAACGCATCACCGCTATTTGAACGAGGAACTGCCGCAGCTCAGCCCGTATGTCACGAAAGTATTGCGCGTTCACGGCATGCACCACCCGCATCTTTCCCGGGTGCATAAACTGTTTCATGAGTTAAAAATGGAACTCGAGCAGCATCTCATTAAAGAGGAAACAGGCGCGTTCCCGCTCATTTTGCAATTTGCTGACAACCCGTCGCCGGAAAACCGGGAGGCGGTCGAGCGGGCCATTCGCGAACTGGTCGATGAACATGACGCGGCCGGTGATTTGATCAAAGAAATTCGCGACATCACGAACGACTTCACCCCGCCGGAAGACGCGTGCGGCACATATCGGCTCGTCTACAACCGACTTGCGGCGCTCGAAGAAGATTTGTTTACACACATCCACTTAGAAAACAACATCCTCTTCCCGCGCGTGTTGGCGGCGGTGAAGATCTAAAGGAAGAAAGACGCCGATTCGCACTTCCAAAAACATAAATCAAAAACGGGATCGCTTCTTCGTATTGAAAGAGCGCTCCCGTTTTTTCTTCACCCTCCAATATACGACATTTCAATTTTCGGGCGCTGTTTCGCCGTCTCTGCCGTCCGTTCTTCCGAATAGCGGTCCGTCCGTTGGCTCCAGATGGCGGCAATCAGCGCCTTCAGCTCCTCTTTTCCCGCGCCGGCGCGCAGCTTGTCTTTGAGTGACACGCCTTGAGAGGCAAACAAGCACGTATACAGCTTGCCATCCGCGGAAATGCGCGCCCTTGTGCAGCTCCGGCAAAACGTTTCCGTCACCGAAGCGATAAAGCCGACTTCCACGTTCGTGCCGACGTAGCGATAGCGGCTCGCCACTTCGCCGAAGTACTCCTTTTCCACCGGCTCGAGCGGGTGCATGGCGTTGATTTGCTCATACATTTCTTTTTTTGTCACGACATGAGAGTAATCCCAGCCGTTCGTTGTGCCGACGTCCATAAATTCAATCAAGCGGAGCGGAATGCCCGAGTCTTTAAAGTACGCCGCCATCGGAACGATTTGCGAGTCGTTCCACCCTTTTTTCACAACCATGTTCACTTTCACGCCAAGCCCTGCCTCCTGTGCCGCTTCAATGCCTTTCAACACCGGAGCGACGCGGACGCCGACGCCGTTCATGTTGCGAAAAATGTCATCGTCCAACGCATCAAGGCTGACGTTGACGCGCTTCAACCCGGCCGCTTTCAACCGTTTCGCCCATTTTACTAAATGGATGCCGTTTGTCGTGAGGGCAATGTCCCGCAATCCGGGAATCATGGACAGCCGCTCAATGAGCGCATCAAGGTCGCGCCGAAGCAGCGGCTCCCCGCCGGTCAGGCGGACTTTTTCGACGCCAAGCTCGACAAAACATTCGGCCAAGCGCACCATCTCATCGACCGTTAATAGCTGATCTTCCGTCAAGAAGCGAAAATTCGGCCCGAACACCTCAGCCGGCATGCAATAGACGCAACGGAAATTGCATTGGTCGGTGACCGACAACCGCAAATCGCGAAGCGGGCGGGCAAGGCGGTCGGTGATCTTCATCCGGTCGCGCTCTTCCATGGCGCTCCCTCCTTTCCCTTTCATGGGCCGCGTGATTCTCAAACGGCCTGTTCCTCTATCATTGCAAACGGCTCAGTTTGGTCACACACGCCAATAAACTGAATGATAACCCGATCGTGACCGCCACCCATGCCCACGCCAGCTCCATCCGCCCCGACTCCATCGCCATATAGACCGCAGTCGGGATCGTTTGCGTTTTCCCTGGGATGTTGCCGGCAAACATGAGCGTCGCGCCGAACTCCCCGAGACTGCGGGCAAACGACAGCACGACCCCAGATAATAGCGCGTTTTTCGCAAGCGGCAGGGAAATATGCCAAAACACTTGGCGCTCATTCGCCCCATCGATGCGCGCCGCTCCTTCGATCGTCGGATCGACTGCTTCGAGCCCCGCTTTCGCCGCTTGGTACATGAGCGGGAACGACACGACAACAGCAGCCAGCACCGCTGCGCTGAAGGTAAACAGTACAGTTGTATGAAACCAAGTCTCGATCCACTGCCCGACCGGACTATGCCGGCCAAACAGCACAACAAGCAAAAACCCGACGACCGACGGCGGCAGCACCAACGGCAGCATAAACACCGTCTCAACGATCATCTTCCCTCGAAACCGGCGGCGCGCCATCCGCCTCGCTGCTGTCGTCCCAAGAATGGCGACGATCAAACCGGCGAGAAGGGACACCTTTATTGACAACCATACGGGTGACCAAAAATCCGTCATAGATAATGGGCCTCTCTTTGCATCGTCTCTATTCACTATACGAAACTGTTCAATTGCTTGCTGTGACACTGTTCACATTGATTGTATCATATGAGCAGGGAAATCTGGCTTAGAAAAATTTGTGACCATGTGCACAAAAATCGGCCAATGGTGATTTTTTTCACTCTGTTTCCACTGTGATGTTTTTAAAATAGAAATAGCTGAACAAATGGAGGTGTCCATCATGGAAGGACAAATCCGCAAAGCGTCGAACCGTGATTTTTCCCATTTGCGCGCTTTGCTGCAATCGTCCAAAAAAGTGATTCCGCTCTGCAAGCACTCGTTTTTGTTCCAAGAAGGGATGCCAGCCAATGAGCTGTACTTGATCCTTTCCGGCAAAGTGCAAGTCAGCAAAATTTGCCCGGACGGAAAAGAAATGTGCTTCCGCATTTGCGGAAGCGGAGAAATCGTCGGCGAGTTGACGCTGTTTACGAACGATCCGCGCTACTTATTGACCGCCAAAGTGATGGAATCGGGCGAAGCAGCGGTCATGGATAAGAATAAATTAGAGGAGCAGCTGCTCGTCAATCCAACTCTTGCTCTTGAATATATGCGCTGGATGAGCAAGCATGCCCGGCGAACGCAGACGAAGTTCCGCGATTTGATTATGAACGGAAAAAAAGGCGCATTGTATTCTACGCTCATTCGCCTTTGCAACAGTTATGGCGTCCCGCTTGAGGACGGGAGCATCTTCATCGACGTTTCGTTGAAAAACCAAGATTTAGCCAACTTTTGCGGCACGACGCGCGAAAGCGTCAATCGGATGCTCAACGCCTTGAAGCAGGAAGGGATCATCTCGATAAAGCGGGGAAAAATCACGGTCCATGACCTGAACTATTTGAAAACGGAAATCCAGTGTGAAGACTGTCCGGCGGATATTTGTTGCATTGAGTAAGCGGAGCGCCATGGCTAAGGGAAGAGAACGTCTACCCGATCGTTTCCCATGGCCAAAGCAACAACCAAGCCATTTTGGCGCGCTGATTGGAAGAGCGCCCGATCAGCCGTTGTTCGCGGCCTGCCGGACGCTCTCTTTTTTTTTTAAATGTGATGTGAATCACTTCTTTTTCTTTTCGCCGCGATATAATTAAGAATCATAAGGCTTTGGGAGGCATCAATCCCGTTTTGGGAGAACGGGATGTGGTCAATGCCCGCTCGCTTCCGTGCCGTCGTCTTCGCCGGTTTCAGTCACTTTCAGTATGGCGACGGCTCCTTTTTGTGCGTCATTGAACTGGTGAGTGACGATCGGATATGTTCCCGGTTTGGTGACGGTAAATTCGACGACCGCACCGCCGCTTGCCGGAAGCATCACCGTTTGCATCCCTTTCAGATGATTGTTCGGGTTGCCGTCAAGGTATACATCATCCAACACCGTCCCGACAACGTGGAACGAGCTCACTTCGTTCGGACCGACGTTGTTGACATACAAGCGGATTTTCTCACCGACTTTCGCAAGCAGCGGTTTTTCTTTCAGCGTAAACGTATCGCCGTTCGTATTCGGATCGCCAGGTTTGAGCGCCTTTGTCGAGAAGACGACGTAGCTTGGCACGCCGTTTTGGAAATCGTTCATATCGTTATATTTGTACCACTCGTTTTGGATAAGCACATATTCGCGGTCGACTTCTTGATCGGTCGGGTAGCCGTTTTTCGGCTTGACGATGATCACGCCGTGCATGCCGTTGGCGATATGTTGCAAGACCGGCTTTGTGCCGCAATGGTACATGAATACGCCAGGATTATTCGCTGGGTACGTAAACGTTCCCGATTTTCCTGGCATCACATCGATAAAGTCTTTTGATGGTGCGGCATGGACGGCATGGAAATCCATGCTGTGCGGGATGACGGGGTCCATGTTTTTCAACGTAAAGTGGATCGTATCCCCTTCATTGACGACGACGAGCGGTCCAGGCGCTTGGCCGTTGAATGTCCATGCCTTATACGTTTTTCCTTTGTCGATTTCAATGTCAGTAATTTGCGCCGTCATTTCGACGCGGACGTCATGCGGACCGATCCGTTCTAATTTTAACGGTACTGGCGCTTCGTTCACTCCTTTGTGCGCCGCTAACACGTCCGCGGCAGACTGTTGCGCTGACGTCCCATTTTTGTTTTCTGCCTGCGCCTCTCCTCCTCCGTTGTTGCTGCATGCTGCCAAAAGCGACGCAGCCAACGCAACTGACAACAACGTAGACACATTTCGTTTCACCGTTTTCTCCCCCTCCAGGTGATTTGATTTACACCTTCAGCGTACGCCATTTCTGCCTTTCCCCTAGTGATTTGTATCACCAAGGAGCGGCCATGTTTGAAGGGTTTGTGAAATAATGAGCAATAAATATTCGCAATGTAGCAACCGTAACGAATGTAGCCCTATTCACTAACAGAAAACGACCTTCCTCTTTGCGCATCGCCATTTTCCATCCTTTCGTTGGGCTTGCACCTCCGCAAACCAAAAAGAGGACAAAAGCGTACGCTTTTGTCCTCTTTGGATCTGGCATCGGATTTTACGATGCGTATCGCTTCGCCGGTTCGCCCGCTTTTTTGCCAAATACAAGCCGATTCAGCAAGAAGCAGATAAGGGTAAACAAGCTAAAAAGCAGAAAACCGAGCACATACGAACCTGTCGCATCTTTGATGATCCCCATGACAATCGGCGGGAAAAAGCCGCCGAGTCCTCCCCAAGCGCCGACAAGTCCGGTGACGGCACCCGTTTCCGCCGGGAACAGCTGCGGCACGAGCTTAAAGACCGCGCCGTTGCCCAGCCCGGACATCACGGCGACAAGCAGGCAAGCCGCTGTCATCACCCAAATGTTCCCCATTCCGAACGCGATCGCCAACGCGCCGATCGTCATACCGGCATACACAAACGTCAACACCCGTTCGGCACCAATTTTATCACCAAGATAGCCGCCGATCGGCCGCGCGAGCGTTGCGAGGACCGTAAAGCCCGCCGCGCGCATCCCGGCATCCACTGACGTCAACCCATACAAGTCAACGAGCAGCGACGGCAAGTAAATGCCAAAGGCGACAAACGCTCCAAACGTGACGAAGTAAAAGAGCGACAGCGTCCATGTATGTTTATATTTCAATACCGCCAGCGATTCGCGCACCGTTTTTTGGTGCTTCGGCTTCGGCATATCCGGTGTGAAAAACCAAACGAGAACGAGCATGATGACAACCGGAATGATCATCCCCCAAAACGCCCACGGCACCCCAAACGCCGCAGCAATCGACGGAACGGAAAACGTTGCGACCGCCGTGCCGAAGTTCCCCATCGCGTTGATCCCAAGCGCTGTCCCTTGCTTTTCCGGCGGGGTTAAACGCGACACGAACGTCACGGAAATGGCGAACGACGTTCCCGCCATGCCGATGAAAAACGCCCAAAACAGAAGCATCGCATACGAATCCGCAAACCCTGCGCCAACAAGCGGAATGATGAGAAACAGCAGCAGCAGCGAAAACAGCCTGCGCCCCCCGATCCGGTCCGTCCAAATGCCAAGCGGCAACCTCATGACCGAACCGAGCAAAACGGGAATGGCGACCAAAATGCTTTTTTGCGTCGACGTCAACCCGTACATTTGCTGAAACGTGCTGGCGAGCGGTGAAAAGACGGCCCACACGGCGAATGAAAACATCATGGCCAACGTTGTGATCGGCAGCAGCGCCTTTTGTTTGCTCATGAAAAGCCCCTCCCAAACTTTCAAAATTTGTGACTTTGTTTGTACTTCCATCATACGCAGGAGAAGGAAACGGATTTGTGAGGTTGATCACATTCTTGCCTGCTGTCACCATTTTGCCACAATCGTTGTCACGGTTTTGTCACATCCAAAAAAAGAAAAAGCCCGTCCCAAAAGGAACGGACACGATTTGGCAGAATGTTTTTCACATACGAACGATAAGAAACGCTGTTGGACGCACACATTTCGTCCGCCCCGTCTGCGGCAAACAGCTTGTTTTCTCACCCGCTCGCCCGTATCTCCTGCCTCATAAACAGCCAATACGCGATCGCAAAGCAGATGAGGGTGGCGGCAATGAGCGCGGTCGCTTGCGGCCAAATGAGCAATAAACTTTGCGAGAACGGCAACGGACCGGCGATGGCGCCAGCCGTCTGTTCAACGGTGACGATCCCTAGCGTCCGAACGTCCGGCGAAAGCAAGGCCGTCGTCGATTCATTGAACAAATAGCTCGGCGACAGCCTCATGAGGCCAAGCACCAACTCTTGACGCCCGACGGCCTGTTCGACGGACGTAATGGCGTCAGACTGCAAAAACGGCTTGGCAACTACTTCAACGACCATGGAGTAAAAAAGATTGAAAAACAGCCAAACGGCCATCGACGACAACGCCGAGGTCGCCGCCTGGCGGAAGACGACGGAAAACAAAATGCCGAGATTGAGCCAAAACGCGATATACACAAGACATAGCAACAAAAAGCACATGATGCGCGCAAACTCTTCGAAAGTAGGTGGAATCCCTAAAACCAAAATGCCCAATGCCGTCACAAGCAGGCCGAGCGAAAGAAACAAAGCGGCATTTAACAACAATGCAGCGACAAACTTGCCGTTGATCACATAATCGCGCGGAATCGGCTGCGCCATGAGCCGGCTTAACGTCCCCCGGTTCCGCTCCGAATTAATGGCGTCAAACCCGAGGGCGATGCCAAGAAGCGGCCCGAGAAAACTGACAAACGTCAAAAACGAAGGCAGTGTCCCGTCTGAGACGGTGAACAGTTTCAGAAACAAGTAAGCGCCTTTCGCGATTTCTTTCGCTTCTTCCGAAGAATCCAACGCGTCGCGAATCGTCGTCATCGCCGTATACAGCGACCCGAAGCAAGTGAGCAAGATGAGAGCGATCAAAATGATCATGCGCCAGCTCGTCAAATAATCGGCCAATTCTTTTTTGACAATGGCGGAAAACGCGCTGTTTCCCTTGACCGCTTCCGCCTTTTCACCGCGAACGCCGCTCCTCAATCGCCCGATCCATTCCCTCGCCGTCGCGGCTCGCCGTTCCCCCTTACTCGTTTTCATGCGAATCCCGCCCCTCAAAATAGCGATGATAAATCTCATCAAGCCCAAAATCCCGCCGGCTGAGATGGAACAACGAAGATCCTGATTCGATGATCGTTTTGCTGATGGCGGCGCTCACATCTGTTTGGCAGTATACATCCAATCCACGTTCTGTACGTTCGACCTTGCTGACGCCCGAAATGGCTTCGATTTTCGCCAGCAAACGGTCATCAAGCGGCGAGGCCATGACATGAATGACGTACGCGTCTTGCAAAAACAGCTGCTGCGCCAAGCGTTCGATATTCCCTTCGGCCAACAATCGGCCGCCGACAAACAAGCCGACCCGGTCGCAAATTTGCTGCACATGGTGCAATTGGTGCGAGGACAATAGAACGGTGATGCCTTCATGGCGGCTCAAATCGCGGATCAACCGGAGCAGCTCACGCACCCCCTCCGGGTCGATGCCCAACGTCGGCTCATCCAAAATGATCACTTCCGGGCGCTTCATCAACACATCGGCCAAACCGAGCCGCTGCCGCATTCCACGCGAATATTTTCCTGCTTTCTTATGAGCCGCATCAGTCAAGTCCACCTTCTCGAGCAGCTCCCACGCCCTCTTTTCCGCCTCGGCGCGGGGAATGCCGTTTAACGCTGCCGTATACAGCAAATTTTCCATCCCTGTCATATGATGATAAAATCCGACATCATCCGGCAAATACCCGACTTTCCGTTTGACGTCAATCGGATTTCGCACCGGATCGATCCCGCATACCCTCACCGTGCCGGACGTCGGCTCGGTGAGCCCGAGCATCATCAAAATCGTCGTCGTCTTTCCGGCCCCGTTTGGCCCGAGCAGGCCAAAAATCTCCCCTTTTTGAATCGAAAGCGACAAGTGGTCAACCACCCGATGGCCGCCGTATGTTTTGCAAAGGTTGTCGAGCTCGATAATCGCCGCTGTCTCCATCTTTACCTCCTCCCGTACGTTTTCACCAAATAGTAAAGTCCGCCTGCCACTCCCGCGATGATCAATACGGCTACAACCCCCCAAACGGTCGACGTTTTGACCGAGACACGAAACGCCGCTTCAGACGACGTTTCCGCCGTTTGCGCCTGGAAGTTGACGACGTAATCCCCGGCAATCGCTTCATCTGACGCTTTCACTTTCGCCTTGACGGTTTTCGACTGGCCGGGATTCAGCTGAGCGATCGTGCTTTGATCAAATTCCACATCCCAATCAGGCGGCGCATCGGCCGTCATATTGATGTCCAAGAGCGGAGCGCTTCCGGTGTTTTTAACGACAAGGTCAACCACCCGTTCATGCCCCGCCGTCACATCGGTGCTTAAGTTTCCTGACGGCGTCGTCAGTTTGAGCGCATACGTGCCCGTAATGACCGCTTCTAACGCCAGCTCAGCCGACGTATCGCTCGTTTGCGCTTTGATCGGGATTTTGTACGTGCCCGCTTTCACATTTTCCGGCGGTTTGACCTCGACGGTAATGTCTCTCGACTCATTCGGCTCGAGTTTCACCGATGTAACGGAATTGCCTTCCGATTTGAACGTCACTTGCCAACCTTTTTCCGCCGCCGAACTTAACGCGTAATTTTGCGTCTTGGCGGTTCGGTTTTTCAGCGTGACATCATACGTGAAGCTCGAATCAGCGTGCCCCTCGAGGTTTGTTTGTTCCGACGTCAGTTCGGTTTTAAATGACCCTTGTTCCGTCACGCGGACAAGCAGCGGCAATTTCGATGAACCACTGTCCCCTTTCGCGACGAGCCAAAAGCGGTAATCCCCCTTGTCGACATCCAGCGGCACGGTCACTTCCAACGTGACCTCTTCTTCTTTTCCGCCTCGGACGGACAGCTGCTCAATCGTTCTCCCCTCAGCGGTAATCGAAGTCGACCATCCTTTCGGCAGGTGGTCAAACGAGAAGGTGACGTTTTCAATGTTGGAACCGTTGTTGATGACATTGACCGTATAGTCGATTGTTTCCCCCGGCGTCACGGAAAGCCCGGTGTATGGCGTGAAGAGAACAACACCGCTTGCCGCCGATGCCGGGCGGATCGGAAGAAGAAGCGAAAAGAGAGTCAAGATCATGGCGAACATCATGATGATCCTGCTTTGCACGACATTCACTCCCTCCTTCTGTTTTCACTTCGTATACGCCAGAAATGGATCAATGGATTTGTTTTGCAGGAGAAAAATTCAGTTGTAGAATAGATGCAGAGCAACCATTCCAAGCATGCGTCGGGAGGTGGGCAAGATGGAAGACCGACGGAAAGACCTCGAACTGCTCGAGAAGATCGCCGAAGGCTCGCGCGCCGCCTTTGACCGTTTTTACGAAAAATACGCTCCGATGGTCTATCATATCGCTCTTCGGATCGTCGGCGACGAGGTGGAGGCGGAAGATGTCAGCCACGATGTGTTTCTCGAAATCTTGCAAAAACCGCATCAATTCGACCCGAAACGGGGAAGCGTTCAAGCCTTTCTTGCCGTGAAAACGAAAAGCCGGTCGCTCGACCGCCTGCGCAAGAAACGGGACCTTTTAGTGAGCCGCCTTGAGGAAGCGGCTTTAACAGAAAAGGGGGCGGAATTTGATTTTCTCCGCCAACTGGAACAACAAGTCATCATAGACGCTTTAACCCATCTCCCCGAGGAGCAGCGGCAAGCCATCATTCACTTTTACTTTCATGGGGAAACACAGCGGGAAATCGCCGCCGCGATGAACAAACCGTTAGGCTCCGTCAAGTCGCTCATCCGCTACGGCTTGCGCAATTTGCGGAAACAAAAAGAGCTGTTCCACTGGATGGGGGCTGGCAGAGGTGAAGAACAGCATGAAGCATAGCCATATTTCGGAAGCAAAAATCGTGGACTGGCTGTTAGGCATGCTGCCAGAGCAAGAAAAAGAAGACGTGTCCAACCATCTAAAGCAGTGCCTTGAATGCCAACGCTTGCTTGAAGCGTGGAAAAACATCGGGCTTAAGGAGGAAGCCCAATATGAAGCACCTCCCCTTTCTCATAAAGAGCGAATTTGGGCCCAAGCAGAAGCGCAAAAACAAACGAAGCGGATGCGGCGCGGTCTCCGCATGGCAGGCGGGTGGATCGGTGCAGCTTTGGCCGTTTTCCTTTTCACCTTGCGCCTTTCCGCTCCCAGCGACGGACCAGCCGCTTCCCATGACCGATCGGATGAGCCATATCGATACCAGATTGTCAAACAACATACCGACATTCCGATCGAGCGAATCATCCATAATCCCAAAACGAAACAAATTCCGATTGAGCCATCGGCGCTCTTTCAACAGATGGACGGCACGATTTGGCTCAATGACGATACGAAGGAAATGTTGATGGAAATTGAAGGGCTGCCGCCGTTTGCGGCCCGCGATTATCAATTGTGGATCATTTACACCAACAACGAGGTCAAAGGGGAACTGTTGACGATCCGCCACGGAGCGGCGCGCATTTTGATCACCGGCGAGGATGTCAAACAGTTCAAGCAAATTAAAGCGAGCCTCGAACCAAAAGGGGGAAGCGCGGCGCCGACCGGGCCCGAGACCTTTATAGTCGAGTTGAACCACGAATGATCTTTCAACAAAAACGGGGAAGGGCGCCTGCTCCTTCCCCGTGTGTTTTGAACACACATCCAACATCCGCCGCATGCGCCCGGACAACCGTCTCACGAACGCCGCAGCGCCGTCATTTTAAGCAGCCGTTTTTCCCCGCCCTCTTACCGTTGGCTTTGCTCTTTTGTCCGCAGCGCCTTTGGAATGTAAACACAATACGGCTCGCTTTCCAAATAGTCGCCCGTTACAGCGTAAGCGCGTGAACGAGAGCCGCCGCACACATATCGGAACTCGCAGACGCCGCATTTTCCTTTATATTTGTCCGGATTGCGCAAGTCTTGGAAAATCGGCGAGTGTCGGTAAATGTCCGCCAGCGGCGTTTCCCGGACGTTCCCGGCTTTGACCGGCAGCAGCCCGCTCGGATAGACGTCGCCAATATGGGAAATAAAGACGAAACCGTTGCCGTCGTTTACTCCTTTCGGCGCGCGGCCGAGCCCGTCGACTTGTCCGGTCAACCCTTGGTTCAACACATCTTCGTAACGGATGCCGCCTTTTGTCGCTTTTCCTTCGCGCATTTTCGCCTGCAGCACAACGCGGCGGTAATGCTGGCCGGCTGTCGTTTTAATGTCAAACGGAACGCGCTTGCTCGTTTCATACAACCAGCGGAACACCCGCTCATGCTCGATGGGGGAAATCATGTCCTCCTCCTTCCCCCTGCCTGTCGGCACAAGGAAAAAGACGCTCCAAAGGACGCATTTCAGCTTCTCAACCAATTCCGCCATTTCATCAAGCACATGAACGTTGTATCGCGAAATGACGGTGTTGATTTGCACGGGAATGTCGAGCTCATGCAAGTATTGAATCGCACGGATCGTCAAATCAAACGAGCCGCTCACGCCGCGGAAATGGTCGTGAATCTCGGCGTTCGGCCCGTCAAGGCTGAACGCCCAGCGCGACAGACCGACCTCTTTTGCTTTGCGGATCGCCTCTTTCGTCACGTTCGGCGTCGCGCTTGGCGTCATTGACACGCGCAGCCCTTTATCGATCGCATATTTCGCTAAATCGTACACATCCGGACGCATGAGCGGATCGCCGCCCGTAAAGACGAGCATCGGCTGATCCATCTCGTAAATCTCATCGATCAGTTTTTTCCCTTCCTCAAACGTCAACTCGCGCGGATCGCGATGGTATTGCGCTTCAGCGCGGCAATGAAGGCACTTGAGTTGGCACGCCCGTGTCAACTCCCAAATGACGATAAACGGGTTTTTATTGAAATCGTGCATCCAATTCCCTCCTTGGCCTCCATTGTACCGCAACATTCAGGCGCGTTATGTGATATCGATCACATCCACAGCAAAGCCACAACAGAGGGCGATCGTACCATGGGCGAAGATGACAGCCATCTGAACAGGCGGTATAATATATTGACCCGCCATACGCCCAAAAAGTAAAGGAGTGGATGAAAATGAATAAAGTCTTTCGTTTGCGCGTAGAAGATCTAGAACAGGAAAAAGAGAAGGCGGTCAAACAAGCCGAAAAACAAAAAGCCATCGAAATCGCGAAAAACTTGCTTGACGTTCTGCCTATTCACGAAGTCGCGAAACGAACGGGGCTGACCGTCGCCGAAGTAGCGGACCTGGCGAAGGAAATGGACCAAAATCAACCCCCAGTCCAATGACGCAAAAGAGCCGAGGCCGTACGGTTCTTTTTTTTCGCACTGTTGCCGTTTCATAAAATTCAAGGTCATCATCAAAAGGTGCACTTGACCTTTTATTGACAGTTATTGTACAGGCGAAATCATTTTTCACTTGCGTATCATGAGCGTCTTCCTGCATCAAGTGCATTTTATGGTGAAAAGCCGGGAAAAAGAACCATTTCGTGGTCAAGGATGGCTCTTCTGATTGAAAAAAGTATATGCTGTGTCTCCTTCGGCCACAATTCCCCCTTCACCGGTACTCTCCCTCCGTATTGACATTGCGCCATACGGTTTCATCCGCGGCAAGCTGTTGGGCGTCAACATAGCGGACGCGGGCGCCGTCAATAAGCGAGATCATCCGCCGTTCGCCGGCGTCAAGCAGCTCGGCGATCACGGAACGAAGCCGACGATGGTATAGAGCGACCAATGGCTCTGGGCGGCCGCCATAGAGTGGAACGATGGCGTCAAACGTCGGATCGATATAGGAAGCAAGCCGCTCCGCCACTTCCCGCCGCATGTACGGCATGTCGCACGGCAGGACGAACACCCAGTCGGCTCGGCTCTGTTCCATGACGGTGTAAAGGCCGGCAAGCGGCCCACAGCCGCGGCAGCGCTCCACATCGAGCAGCACCGGGATGTCCGTTTGCCGGCGGAATTCATCGATAAGCGACGGGTGGCTGACGATGTACAATTCATCGGCGACGGATCGCAGCGCCGCGACGGACCAAGTGAAAAACGGAGCTCCTTCGTGCAACGCAAACGCCTTCGGCCGCCCAAACCGGCGCGACTGGCCGCCGGCGAGCACCGCTCCGGCAATCGTTTGTTTCATCATGCTTCCCCTTTCCGGACATCCATCGTTTGTTTTTACCGTACCATACCAACCGGCGAAAAAAAAAAGATTTCCGCCTGCAGACGGAAATCCCAATGGAGCGGATGATTTATTTTTTGCCGATGGCCACCCGCCATACGTCCGGCCCTTCCTCTAAGTACTCCCATGTAAACTGATCCGGACGCTCCATCATGAATTGGTATTGCAACGGACGCGGGTCATGGTCATTCGTCAGCTCCATCACTTCCCCCGGCTTCAAACTGTCAAACAGCCGAAAAATTGCCGGATGGCGGTCGCGCGGCGGATAGTCCGGGGCGTGGATTTTGGCGGCAAATTGGTTCATAACATTGGCCTCCTTTGTAGTATAATGAATTATATACTTTATCATAACCGCTTGAACCTTGGGGGGTAGTGACGAGCGTCACAGCCCGAAGGTGAACATGTTCAATCCCCATGAAAGGAGAAATGGCGGTTGGAAGAGCTTGTTGGCTTTTGCGCGCAATGCGGCAAGCCGATCCATTGTCTGCATGGGTTTTTAAACGGCGTCGTCAGCCGAGAAACAGAGACGTTGTACTGCTTTCCATGCTATGACAAGCAAAAGGAAACCGAACACACCACGCCGGACAAATGCCACAAGTGATTGAAAACGTTCACAAATGAAAGGGGGGCTGACCCAAAAATCCGCTAAAAAGCGGACTTTTGGAGCCAGCTCTTTCTTTATTAAGTAAGCCGTGTATTGATCATGAACGATTCCGAATCAAACCCTTTTATTTATAAGGAAATTCAATTTTCGTCAAAACAATGTCGCTGTCGGGATTAACATGACCGTACAGGCTAAAACGCGCTCCTTTTCCTGGATGGATGCAAAGCGACAATGACACAAAACGTTATGTTCAAATTTCTGTGAATCATTTATAATATGAATGGGAAACGATGATCCTCGTTTGTTCTGCGCTACAATCCCATCCCTTTCCTCAACCACTTACTCTACACGTTCGTTTCCCCCAATCCTTAAAAGAAAGGAGCGATTCATCATCACCCACTTTTTCATGGCTACTATATAAGAAGGGAGGATTTTCCTTGGAAGCGATATTGAACCAAATTTTGGACAAGCTCCAAATGATCGAACATGAAGTAAGCGATATCAAAACAAACATGGCAACGAAACAAGAGCTTGAAGAAGTGAAGCATAGTTTCACAAAAGAGTTCGAAGATATTAGAACCAACATGGCCACTAAACAAGAACTCGAAGAAGTGAAGCATAGTTTCACAAAAGAGATCGAAGACATTAAAGCCAACATGGCTACCAAGCAGGAGCTTGAAGACATCAAAGCCAACATGGCCACCAAGCAAGAGCTTGAAGACATCAAAGCCAACATGGCTACCAAGCAAGAACTTGAAGACATCAAAGCCAACATGGCTACCAAGCAAGAACTTGAAGACATCAAAGCCAACATGGCTACCAAACAAGAACTTGAAGACATCAAAGCCAACATGGCTACCAAACAGGAGCTTGAGGACGTAAAGAACAACCTAATGAAAGAATTAGATCATGTCAAAGCCAATATGGTCACGAAGCAAGAGTTTGTTTTCGTCCAACAAGCAGTGCTTGAAACAAATGAAATCGTTAAGAAAATAGAACAAAACATGGAAAAGCACGAACGGATTTTAGATCTTCTTTCTAGGCGTTCGATTGAACAAGAAGCGGCAATTTCCAGCATTCGTCTTATTAAGGCACCATAAGCAAGGAGAGAGCATCCCTCCCTACCTTTCTTAGGTGTGGCCGCCTTTTATAGTAAGGAAGAAACGTCTCCATCGGAATGCGCTTGGCGATTTCGTAAACTACATGAGCCATATGATCCAATGGAATGATATCGCTTGGCAACGTGAGGTGATCCACGGTACACTCTTCAAAAATATGATGATGTGTCATAAAAGAATCGCTCCTTTTTCGGTGATAGTGGTTTATGGTGACTCTATTCTGCCAGAAAACGAACGATTCTCTTCTATATTTCGTGTAAAAACGGGCTAATCCCAAAACGCATTCGCGTTTTGGGTCAGCCCGTTTTTGTTATTCTTCCTCCGCCAAATTCGCCACCGGCAGCTCTTCCCCTTCGCCGTGAGTTGGTTTGCGCAAATGGAACATCGCTTTGATGGCAAAGACAAGCAAGGCGGCGACGCCGATCAAAAAGATCGTATCCGGAACAAAGCGGACAAGCAGCAAGTTTTGTACGACGTCTTGTTGCAAGAACGAAGGCGAACGGGACGCCCAATAGCCGTGTTCAAACGCTTCTTTGATTTGCAGCACCCCAACCGGGAGAAGCGTGATGAGAACCATGCCAGCCAGGCCGATGTTCAGCATCCAGCAAGAGAATTTCAGCCATTTGTCGTTCCATGCTTCCGGTTTGACGATGTTGCGCAGCGAATAAAGGAGCACGGCGATCGCAAACATGCCATACACGCCCATCATCGCCGCATGGCCGTGGGTCGGCGTTAAAAACTGCCCGTGTTCAAAGTAGCTGACCGCCGGCAAGTTGATGAGGAAACCGAACACGCCAGCGCCGACCAAATTCCAAATGGCGGTTGAAATCAAGAACCAGAATGTGGCCTTGTACGGGAAGTTGACCCCGCCGTCGCGCATCATTTTGTACTGCTCATACGCTTCCAAAATAAGGAGCGTGAGCGGAATCACTTCGAGCGCCGAGAACACCGCGCCAAGGGCGATCCAAATTTCCGGTGAACCGTTGTAGTAATAGTGGTGGCCGATGCCGATGACACCGCTGCCTAGTAAAATCGTAAATTGAAAATAGAGAGCCCGGACCGTCGATTTTTTCGTTACGAGCCGCAATTGAACGAGCAAGAACCCGATGACAACAACGGCGAACACTTCAAAAATGCCTTCCACCCACAAGTGGATGATCCACCAGCGCCAGAAGTCAGCCATCGTAAAGTTCGTATCCGGCTCGATAAAGAACGCGAAGATGTAAAAGAACGGAACGGCGATGGCCGAATAAAACAGCAAGTGGATGAGCCCGCCTTTGTCGCTTTCTTGCTTCAGCCCGCGTTTGACGCCGCGGAAGACGATGACCAGCCAAAGCAGCATGCCCACGACTAAAATGATTTGCCAAACGCGGCCTAGCTCAATGTATTCCCAACCTTGGTGGCCAAACAGGAACCATTCGTTTCCTAAATAGCCGTTGACGCCGAGCCATTGGCCGATCATGCTGCCGGCGACAAGGACGACAAGCGCCCAAAAGAGCAGATCGACGAGCAGCCCTTGCTTTTTCGGCTCTTGCCCGCCGACAAGCGGGGCGATGAAAATCCCCATACCAAGCCAAGCGGTGGCAATCCAAAAAATCGCCAGCTGCAAATGATACCCTTTGGCGATGTTAAACGGCAATAGGTCATGGATCCATTTGATGCCAAAGAAGCTGTCCGGTTCCGTATAGTAGTGGGCGAGCAGCGCCCCGAACATCGTTTGGACGAAAAAGAGCGCCGATACAACGACGAAATATTTGCCCGCTTTCACTTGCGACGGAGTCAGCGGCTGCCGCCGCAAATCGATGACTGGAAACTTCCCTTCTGCATACGCTTCTTGCATGCTTAACTGATAGCGGTGGAACACATACAAAATGATCCCGATGAACAAAATCAAAATCGTGACGCTCGCGCCGCTCCACCATACCGCGGAAAACGACATCGTATTGCCGGCGTCCTCATAGTACGGCCAGTTGTTCGTATAGGTGATGTGGTCGCCAAGTCTTGGCGTGCTTGACAGCCAAGCGGTCCAGAAGAAAAAGTCGGCAATTTGCTTGATTTGGTCGCCGTCCGCGACCCAAGCACGGCCTGATTTTGGCATGTCGCTTTCTTTGATCAATCCTTTTTTCAATCCCCAACCATCGCCATTGGTGAACACGTCGCGGTAATAGTCGCGCACTTTTTCCAACCCGTATACTTGCGCATCTGTCAGGACGAGAACATCCGTAACCGGGTTGTAGCGATTTTTTCGCATTTCCTTGATGACTTGTTCGCGGATGATCGTTTTCTCATCGGCGGTTAAATCGGCAAACGGTTTGTGATACCGCTCTTTTGCTTTGTAATCTTGCATGCCTTCCGTATAAATTTTCAACGCTTCCGCCGTATAGTCCGGCCCCATATACGACCCATGCCCAAGCACGGTTCCGTAATCCATCAGCCCGTATTTTTGGAAGACGGCCTGCCCGCCGATGATCGTTTCTTTCGTCATCAACACTTGGCCGTCTTCACTGCGCACTTCCTTCGGCCTCGGCGCCATTTCTTTAAAAATCCAATATCCGCCGACAAGCAGGACGGTAAAGCTGATCACAATAGTGAAAATGAGAATCGATTTGAGAAAACTGTTGGTCGTTTGCCGCCCCGGCCGCATGTTGGGGCGAACGGATCGATGAACTTCCATATGAGCCAACCTCCTTCTCGTTTGTTCGCCCCCATTGTAGCGCGCTGATCGTTCGGCGGTTTGTGAGCCGGGGCAAATGTCCGTTATGATTTATATCACAGCTTTATGGCGTGAGAATGTATACAATGAAGGCAGAAAAGGCCAAACGGCGCGGATGTTCAAAAAGAGAAAAGCATCGATGCTCTGTTGACAGCCGCCACACTTTTGTCACATTTCCAAAGGAGAGAACGCCATGGCGAACCATTGGATGAAAGACCGCTTAAAAGCTGTTCCGTTGTTTCGTGAACTGTCCGATTACGAGCTTGATTCGCTGGTTGCCATTTCCCACGTGCGCGTTTACAAGCCGCGGACGTTTGTCTTTATGCAAGGCGACCCGCTCGAGCGAGTCTATTTCATTCATTCCGGCACGGTAAAAATTTATAAAACGGACTTCAGCGGGAAAGAACAAATCGTTTCGATTTTGCAGACGGGAGAAATGTTTCCGCATGCCGGCTTTTTCTTAAAAGGCACCTATCCGGCCCACGCCGAAGTGGTCGAGGAAGCGACATTGATCGCGATCCCGATCCACGATTTCGAACAAGTGCTGATGGCGAGCCCTGAACTTTGCATAAAACTGTTTCGCGTCATGGGCGAAAAAATCGTCGACTTGCAAAACCGGCTCGAAGCGCAAGTGCTCCATAATACGTACGAACAAATCGTGTTGCTTTTGTTGCGGCTGACGCGCACGAACGCCGTCAAACAAGGGAAGTGGCACCGTCTCACCGCCCATGTGACAAACCGCGAGCTGGCCAACATGATCGGCACCGCCCGGGAAACGGTGAGCCGCACGTTGAGCCAACTGAAACGGAAAGGGCTGATTGACGTCGACGAACACGGCTTTTATTTGATTGACCGCGAAGGGCTCGAACAAGAAATCTTTTTCTAACTCCTTTTTCCCCATCGTCCGGCACCGGTCGGGATGCGCAATGGAGCTGATGGGGTTTCCTTTCAAACATTTCGGCAAGCCCATCTTTCTGGAACATGCTATTCCGCCCTTTCAAACGAAAACGAAACCTTTTTTCCAAAGTGGAATATGTCATGTTTCGGCCGAAAGATGTGAGCTATATCACAACATTCCACAGTGAAAATGATTATCATGATAGTCAAAAAGGAGGGAAAGCGCATGGGTGTGACGATTGAACTCGATGTGCGCGAAGATTTGCGGCAGAAACGTGAGCCGTTTGAAAAAATTATGAACGCCATCAAGCCGCTGCAGCCGGGCGATACGTTCATTTTACACGCCCCGTTCAAGCCGCTGCCGTTGTTTCCGATTATGAAAGCGAAAGGATTTACGTACGAGGCCGAACAAATCGAGAAAAAACATTGGAGAGTAACGTTTGTCAAACAGGGGGGATGACCGATGATCCTCGATAACCGCGGACTCGAGCCGCCGCAGCCAATGATGCGGACGCTCGCTGCCCTCGCTAAGCTGAATCCTGGGGAGACGCTGACGATCATTAACGATCGCCGCCCGATGTTTTTGTACGAGCAGCTTGACGAGCTTGGCTACCGGCACGAGACGGTCGCACGCGAAGACGGCAGTTTTGAAATCCGCATTACGAAAGGATGAGCAACGTGTTTCCTACTCGCACGGGGACGGAAACAGACGTCCGTCTTCCGTTCTCGTTTATCATGTTCGCCGTGTTGGCGTTCGCCGCGTCGCAGCTTATGTTGCTTGGAGCGATTCCCTCACTTAGCAGCGGCGCGTTCCGGCTGCCGTTCGTGTGGGCGGCGGCCCACCTGGCGTTGCTTGGCTTTGCATTGATGACGGCCATGGGGGCGATGTACCAGCTCGTTCCGGTCGCCTTTTTGACGCCGATTTGGAGCGAGCGGCTCGGTTTTTGGCAGTTTGCGATCACCGCTCTCGGCATCGTCGCCTTTGCCGCCAGTTTAGCGTTTACGCCAAACCAGGCGTTTCTCCCTGGCTTGCTTCTGCTGTTCGGCATCGTGCTGTTTGTCTGGCAAATGGCGATGACATTAAAACAACAAAAAAACAAAACGATCATGACGCTGTTTGTCGCGACTTCCTTGTTGTTTTTGCTGCTGACGGGCGCCGCCGGAGGGCTGCTTGCCTTTCACTTTTTCGCCGCCACAGGCGCCAACAGTCATGAAACGGTGTTCGGCTTGCATGTGCTGTTCGGGCTGTGCGGCTGGTTCACACTGCTCATCATAGGCTTTTCGTACAAAATGGCGCCGATGTTCTCGCTCGCCCACGGCTTTTCGCTGCGGCCGGCGCGTTACGTCTATGCGCTGTACATCAGCGGGATTGCGGTGGCGTTCGCCAGCTTATTCTTGCGAAGCCACGCATGGCTTGCAGCCGGTGCAGCCTTGCTCATGAGCGGATTCGTTGTTTTCGCCTGGCATATCCGCGCCATTTTGCAAAAGCGGATGAAAAAAACGCTTGACCGCCCGTTCCGCTTTTCGCTTTCGGCCATCGTCATCGGCCTTGTGCTGCACGTTGCCGCCTTTGTCGCCATCGTCGTCGGCAGCGGACGGCTGCTTGGCATCATTGTTTATCTATTCATTGTCGGCTGGATTCTCTTCAGCATCGTCGGCTATTTGTTCAAAATCGTGCCGTTTTTATGGTGGACGCATCGCTACAGCGAAAAAGTCGGCCAACAAAACGTGCCGACGTTAAAACAAATGATGAATGAGCGAGCCGTCACCGTCCAATGCCGCCTATGGCTCATCGCCCTCGCGCTGGCGGCCGTTGCGCTTGCTGTCGCGAGCGTGCCGCTGTTCGCCATCACTCAAGTGCTGTTGGCTGGATTAAGCGTTGCCTTTGCCGGAACGATTTTAACGGTCTTCCGAAAATAAACGAATGAGGAGGAAAAGAACGATGGATGTCCGCGAACTTGCCATTCAACAGCTGAAAACGGTCCTTGATCCGGAGCTCGGCATTAACGTCGTCGATTTAGGGTTGATTTATGACTTAAAAATCGAAGATGGGCATATCAATGTCCTGATGACGCTCACGACCCCCGGCTGCCCGCTTCACGACTCGATCGCCGGCGGCGTCAAACGGGCGCTTGAGCACATTGACGGCATCCGTGACGTGCGCGTCCAAGTGACATGGAACCCGCCATGGACGCCCGAGCGGATGAGCGAAGAAGCGCTCCGGCAGCTTGGGCATTTTTCTTGAAACACTCCACTTTTTCCATCCCCTTTTCGCCGTTCGCCCGTGTTGGGCGGGCGGTTGTTTCATTGTTCTGCAACTGCTGAACACTCCCCGCCCTTTATTTTTGTATCATAATAGAAAAAACGAGAGCCATCGCTTGGCTATTTAAAGGAAAAACGAATCGAGGCCGCGAATCATATACCAAGAGGTGAGAGCGATGTTTGCCAAAATCGACGAGCTGAAACAACGGTTGGATGCGTTGCGCCCTTTGCCTCCAGGGTTGGTGAAAAACTTGCGGGAATCATTTCGGATCGAATGGACGTACCATTCGAACGCCATCGAAGGCAATACGTTAACCTTGCTGGAAACAAAGCTAGTCATAGAAGAAGGGATTACCATTGGCGGGAAACGGCTTAAGGAACATTTGGAAGCTATTAACCATGCGGAGGCGATTGACTTTATTGAAGAGTTAGTCGCAAACAAAGAACATTTGACTGAGCACGTGTTGAAACAGGTCCATTATTTAGTATTAAAGAGCATTGACAATGAAAATGCCGGGAAATATCGAACATACAATGTGCGCATTTCCGGCAGCTCGTACACCCCCCCTCACTTTTTGCATATACAAGATGAAATGAATCAATTGTTTTCTTGGTATGAAACGAATCAACATGCTCTTCATCCAATCGAACTGGCGGCTCGTTTCCATTTTCAGCTCGTATACATTCATCCATTTGCTGACGGAAACGGACGAACCGCCCGCTTAATGATGAATTTCATTTTAATGCAGCATGGCTATCCGCCCGCTATTGTGAAAGCAAACCCGGAACAGCGCCGGAAGTATTACGAAGCGTTGGAAAAAGCGAGCGTCAAAGGTGAGGTCACTCCGTTCATTCAACTGATCGCCGCATGTGTCGAAGAAAGCTTGCGCCATTACTTGTACGCTTTAGGGATGGAGGATTAACAACAGAGCGCAAACAAAACGACACGGAACAACGGGCATTTCCGTGTCGTTTGTTTTTCTCCTCCATGAGACCCGCCTCCGGTTGGCGTTTGATCGGCTATTCAAGCAACACGTTCCACAACCATGCCATCAAAGGAACGATGACAAAAAAGGCGAAGGCGATGTATCCGACATATCGAATCCACCGGGGAAATCCTCGCCAATCGAGGGCTTCCCGCTTCATCGCCCCTCCCGCGGCGATCCGATCCAACTCTTCGGCCGGCGAAAACACCCGGTCATCCATCCGTTGAATCTCTTCTGTCCGTTGCGTTTCATGCCTCTCTTCTTTTCGAGATCCCTTCATGACGCCCCTCTTCCCCACGATTTTCATGAACAGACCAAAACGATGGTTCCATCCAACAGCCGCTATCCCCAAACATTCAACCTAATCAGCTGTGATGTTTTCCTCTTCATTATACCGTCTCTCATCGTCAGAAAGCACCCATATTTTCCACGCATTTCATGAGAGAGGACAAATGCACTTCTTCTAAGTGGGACGATGTATCTCGCTGCCCGCAGCCCCGTCTCATTCCTTCACCCGCAATAGGCGCATGCTGTTGAGTGTCACTAGCAGCGTCGCGCCCATATCGGCGAACACCGCGAGCCAAAGGGTGAGCCAGCCCGGGACGGCGGCCACGAGTGCCAGCACTTTAAGCCCTAAGGCGACGGCGATGTTTTGCCGGATGACGGCAAGCGTTCGGCGCCCAAGGTGGACGGTGTACGGCAACTGGCGCAAATCGTCGGCCATGAGCACAACATCGGCTGTTTCCAAGGCGGCATCCGTCCCCGCCCCGCCCATCGCCACACCAATATCGGCCGCGGCCAAGGCAGGGGCGTCATTCACCCCGTCGCCGACCATGGCGGTCATGCCGCAACGTTCTTTCAGCTCGCGGATCGCCGCCAGCTTCTGTTCCGGAAGGAGCTCGGCGCGAATATCGGATACGCCCGCTTGACGGCCGATGGCCTGTGCGGTTTGCTCGTGGTCGCCCGTCACCATCACCACTTCCGCCACCCCAAGGCGCCGCAGCGCGGCGACCGTTTCCGGGGCGGACGGCCGCAGTTGATCGGCCGCGGCGACAAGCCCCAACAGCCGATCGGCCGTGCCGACGGCCATCACGGTTTTTCCTTCGTCCCGAAAGGCAGAGATTTGCTTTTCCGCTTCATCGGGCAACTTCCCGATCCAACTGGTAAACAAAGCGGGGCTGCCGATATAGTACGTGTTCCCCGCAATCACCGCCTTCACTCCTTGGCCGGTGAGCGATTGAAACTCCTCGACGGCCACATCAAGAAACGGTGCTCCCTCTTCTTCCGCTTTGCGGACGATGGCAGAAGCCAAAGGGTGCTGCGACCGTTTTTCGATGGCGGCGGCGATGGCCAACAGCTGCTCACGTGTTCCTTCATACACGACGACATCGGTCACGGCTGGTTTCCCTTTCGTCAACGTCCCGGTTTTATCAAAGGCAACGGCACGCAGCCGGCCGATTTGTTCGAGATGCACGCCGCCTTTGATGAGCACGCCGCGCCGAGCCGCGTTTCCGATGGCCGTCACAATCGCCACCGGGGTGGAGATGACGAGCGCGCACGGGCAGCCGATGACAAGAACGGCAAGACCGCGGTAAATCCAATCAAGCCACTCCCCGCCCATCACGAGCGGCGGAACGATGGCGATCAGAAGCGCGGTCACGATAATAAACGGCGTATAATAGCGAGCAAACCGGTCGACGAACGCTTGCGACGGCGCCCGCTCCGCTTGCGCCTCTTCTACAAGATCAATCATTTTCGCCAATGTCGTTTCATCCGCCCGCTTTGTCACTTCAACTTCGAGGAATCCTTCTCCATTCAGCGTCCCGGCAAACACTGCATCCCCCACTGCTTTTTCCACCGGCAGACTTTCGCCGGTGATCGCCGCTTCATTCACTGTGGAGGCGCCGCTTATGACAATGCCGTCCAAAGCGATTTTTCCACCCGGCTTGACGATCATGACATCCCCGACGCGAACGTCTTCGACCGGAACGGTCACCTCCTCCGCACCGCGCCGAATCGTCGCTGCAGCGGGCGCCATCTCCATCAACGAGGCGATCGACCGCCGTGCTCGATCCATCGAGTAGCTCTCGAGCGCTTCGCTGATGGCAAATAAAATGACAACGACTGCTCCCTCTTGCCATTCGCCGATCGCCGCCGCACCGAGAATAGCGATCGTCATTAATGTTTTCATATCAAACTGCCAGCGGGCCAGATTCCGGAGCCCCGTCCAGAACAGGGAGTAGCCGCCGATCACGATCGCCGCCAAATACATCGCAATCGCCAGCATCCCCTTGTCCGCCGCATCGGCCGCAATGCCAATCAGAAGCAATACAGCAGAGACAAGGACGTTCCTGTTCTCTTTCTTCTTCCAAAACGGCTCCCGCCGGATGGTGCGCTCGCGTTCTTCACGAATTTTCAGGCGTTCAAACGCTCCCGCTTGTTCAAGCTCATCAATCGTCGCCTCGCCCCAAACGGTGAGCTTGGCGGCGCCGAAATTCACTTTCGCCTCTTTCACGCCGGGCAAGGATTTCACGTTTTGCTCAAACTTAGCTGCGCAGTTTGTGCACGTCAGTCCTTGCACGCGGTATGTTTTGGCCTCGAGCCGATCTAATGTTTGTTCATTCCCCACGGCCGTCCCCCTCTTTCCGATGGGCGAGCGCGACAAGCAGCAGCTCGCGAATATGGTCGTCATCCAGTGAATAAAAGGCGAGTTTTCCCTCTTTCCGATATTTCACGATGCCTTGTTTGTACAAGATGCGCAAATGATGCGATGTCGTCGCCACCGTCGCACCAATGACGTTCGCTAGGTCACAGACGCACAACTCCTCTTCACCGCAAAGCGCATACACGATCTTCGCCCGATTTTCGTCGGCAAGCGCCTTGAAAAACGGCACGATCGCGGCAATGTTTTCATCACGAAGCCGCCGCTGAACCCGCTCGACCTTCTCTTCGTCATAACAGTAAACGTCGCACACATCATGACGGTGCATTCCTTCTCGCTCCTTGTCAATATTCAAATATTCGTTTGAATATAGAATAGCATATCTCCCCCTTATATTCAAATATTCATTTGAATAAAAAATGTGTTCAAACGAAAAATCCGCCTTTTTTGTTTTTAAAAGGCGGATTCCCTCTTGTGAAGCACGCTTTAGCTGACCCACAAACATGTTCGTTTCCTCATTGCCGATTTTGCTTACACATGCTCGCGAAACCAGCGCACCGTCTCCAAAAACGCTTCGCGCGTCACTTTATGGCCGGCGTGCGGGTCGGCGATGAATTGCAGCCGGTCTTCGTTTCCTTCATAAAGTGGTTTAATTTGCTTGTAAAACTCATATGTATAAGCATACGGGACGACTTGGTCGGCTTTCCCGTGCCAGATGAACAGCGGCCGGCCGTCGAGTTTTTCCGGCTGCTTGGATAAATCGTAGCGGGCGAGCTTTTCTTTTTCGAGCGCAAGCAGCGTCGGCGGCAGCGGAATGTCGATTTGGCGCCGCTTTCCTTCTTCAATCATCTCATCAAAAAAGGCGCTGTAGTTCGGGCAGCCCATGAGCGCCACCGCCGCCCTCACCCACGGATAGACGGCGAGCGCGCCGAACGTGACGATTCCGCCCATCGATGTCCCAGCGAGCCCAATCCGTTCTCGGTCAGCCAGCCCGCGGCTTACAAGGTCGTTTTTCATCTCCTCGATTTCGGTGATCGTGCGCACAACAATGTCCCAAAACGACAGCTGCAATTTCCGTTCGCTCAAGCCTTCGTCCCGTTCACCGTGAAACAGCGCGTCGGGAAGCACAGCGCGGTAGCCCGCCTCGGCGAGCAAGTAGCCGAAATGCAAATTATGTTCTTTGGCGCTCGTAAAGCCGTGGATAAAGAAAATCAGCGGCAGCCGTTCGTCCCGCTTTTCCGGCTTGACAACGTGAAGAACCGGCACGCCGGCCAACTGTTCCTGTTCAATGATCACCATGGTTGCACAAACCCCTTTTCTTTTTCCATCGCTGTATAGTTTACCATATGGACAGCGATTTTGGAAAAGAGTTACACTATGTAGTGTAAAGAATAACGAGGGCAAAGGAGTCGGACATGAAGCCGTATTTAATCGCGTTGGATTTGGATGGAACGTTGCTCAAAGAGGATAAAACGATTTCTCCATTTACCAAAGACGTCATCCGCCGCGCCATCGACGCCGGCCATTTTGTTGTCATCGCCACCGGCCGCCCGTACCGGGCAAGCTCCATGTACTACGAAGAACTTGGCCTTGCAACGCCGATCGTCAATTTCAACGGCGCGTTTGTCCACCATCCGCGCCAGCCGTCGTGGGGCATGCACCATTACCCGCTGCCGCTTGCGATCGTCAAAGACATTGTTGAAATCAGCGAATCCTATGGAATCAAGAATATGATGGCCGAAGTGTTAGACGATGTCTATTTCCACCAACATGACGAGGTGTTGCTTGACATCGTCCGCCTTGGCAACCCGACCGTGGAAATCGGTGATTTGCGCCGCTCGCTCGGCAAAGATCCGACGAGCGTGCTCGTGTACACGGACGATGATCATATCGAGCGGATTCAATCACACTTAGCGAATGTGTACGCCAACGTCATCCACCAACGGCGCTGGAGCGAACCGTGGCATGTCATTGAAATCATCCGCCATGGCGTCCATAAGGCTGCAGGCTTAAAACAAGTCGCCGACTATTTCGGCATCCCAAGGGAGCGCGTCATTGCTTTTGGCGATGAAGACAACGACCTCGAGATGATCGACTGGGCCGGTCTCGGTGTTGCGATGGGCAACGCCATCGAACCGTTGAAAACCGTTGCCGACGATGTGGCAAAAACCAATGAAGAAGACGGCGTCGGTGCATATTTGCAGGATTTGCTTCGTTTGTAGTTTCCATCGCGGCGGCTTCCGAGCCGCCTTTTTTGGCGCCGTCGATTAAGATGGATGAAAAAGCGCGTTTCTCCAAAATGTTCATGAACAGAAAAAAGAACTGTTTCGATGCTGCTCCGTTGGCGAACGCTTTGCTGGAGCGTTTTCCGCGTTCCATCACCAGCCTTATCTGCTTCCTACAATCTAAACGCTGGCTGATGCTTCTCTTTTCGCCTTGCTCCAACCGCCTTGCCGCTTTGTAGAGCGACTTGTGTTGTAACGAATTTCCTTACTACTGTTCCCCCCGTGCGGTTACACTATACGTGACGCAACGCGCGTCTTCATATTTTAAAGGGGGAATCCGTCATGGGCAAACGAAACAAATCGAAGCGTTTCGTCCAACAAAGCGTCGATGCGGTTGAACGGCATGACAAGCGAATCCCTTATCATTTAACGTACGCCGAGGCGGAAGCGCGCAAAGCGGAAAAAGCGATGGAAACGTCGCTTGGAGGAGCGTAGCGATGGGCAACCGCCTGTTCCAAGAGGCGCGCAAAGCGGTCGCGCAGGCCAAACAAGCGGCTAACGGCGAAATCGACATGAACGTCGACCGCGCCATTGCCATCGCCAAAAACGCCTTGTCATCTGCCTATGCGCATTCCAACACGGCGGAAAAAGCGCAGTTGCGTCAATTTCAAGCCGAGCTTGATGAGCTCACCCACTAAACGGCTGCGGTCTTCCCGCAGCTGTTTCTTTCGCCCGCTCGAGATTTTCCATTGTATTCCGTCCGAAAAACCGCTACACTAAGAGAAGATAATGAATCGCTGTTCACCGGCCAAAATCGCCCGTTCATTCGATGCGGCTATACTATATTCATTTTTGTTCACAAAAAGGGGGACGAACCATGTCCATTCAAATCATCACCGACAGCGGAGCCGATTTGCCGCAGTCGTACATCCGCGAGCATCAAATCGCCTTTTTGCCGCTTGTCGTTCATTGGAACGGCCAAGATTACGAAGACGGCATCACGATCGAGCCGAAGCAAGTATATGACGCCATGCGCCAAGGGCATACGGTGAAAACGGCACAGCCAAGCCCGCTGGCGATGAAGGAGCTGTTTTTGCCATACGCCAAAGAAAACCGGCCATGCCTTTACATCGCCTTTTCATCGAAATTATCCGGTACATACCAAACGGCGATGGCCGTCCGCAGCGAGCTGCTTGATGAATATCCGGAATTTCGCCTGACGATCATCGACTCGAAATGTGCCTCTCTTGGCCAAGGGCTCGCCGTCATGAAAGCGGTCGAGCTGGCGAAACAAAACACACCGTACAACTTGCTTTGTGAAACGATCGAGGCGTATTGCCGCCATATGGAACACATTTTCACCGTTGACAACTTGGACTACCTCGCGCGCGGCGGCCGCATCAGCAAAACCACCGCGGCCTTTGGGGGCTTGCTCAACATCAAGCCGCTTCTCCATGTCGAAGACGGGGCGCTTATTCCGCTTGAAAAACTGCGCGGGCGGAAAAAAGTGTTGAAACGCATGGTCGAGTTGATGGGCGAGCGCGGCGACGATCTGCAAAAGCAAACGATCGGCATCAGCCATGCCGATGACGAAGAAACCGCCTTGGAGCTGAAACAAATGATCGAAGAAACGCACGGCTGCACGCGCTTTTTCCTCTCCGACATCGGCAGCGCCATCGGCGCACACGCCGGACCGGGGACGATTGCCCTCTTTTTTCTGAACAAATATATTGAGATCTGACGCCTTTCCCGCCGGACAAAACACGGGCGCCTGCACAACACAGGCGCCTGTCCTCATCACCGAAGTTGATCAAGAAGGTTGTAGTAGTAGTACGTTTTGGACCGCATCCGGCCATCCGAGAAAATGAGTTGCTGTTCCTCAAACCGATTCAAATAGCGCCGAACCGTCGCTTCCGGCAAACCGGTCAACTCCGCCATCATGTTCGCGGTAAAAATCGGGTGCTGGAACATGACATTGACAACGGTTCGAATATTATGGCTGTTCACAAGCGCACTTGCCTTTTCCAAATCCTCTTCATACAAATCGTTTACTTTTTGAATCAAGCGAACATTTTGTTTCGCTTGTAAATGGACGCATTGCAAGAAAAACTGAATCCATTGCGTCCAGTCGCCTTTGTAGCGGGTATCATTCAAATAGCGGTAATACTTGTGCTTATCCCGTTCCCAGCACATCGCTGACAAAAAAGAAAACGCATTTGATTCACGACATCTTCGCTAAGAGGAAGCTTGAAGGGGACAAACGGTTTTCGTTTCATTTTTCATTCCCCTTTACGAACATTTTAGATAAAAAATGATCGTTAAACACCTATATTTACCCTATTACAAACATTTATCTCTATTTTTGTACTTAATTATACTCTGAAGCGAACCATTTGTTAAGAAAAATTCTCAATTTATCTTTCCACAAACTACCTTCCCCTATTTCCATATAGTTCATTTCCATTTACCGCATACTAATGATGGACGATCGAAACAAAAGGAGGGGGCTGCCGATGCCAAACACGAGCGACAATGACAAAAAAGCGCGCGACAACCAAGCGAAGCGCCATGAGAAAAACATGATGCGCGAGAAAAACCGCGAAGCCGGGAAGTTCGCGTATTCGAAGAAGACGGATCATTTGTGAGCAAAATGACAAAAAAGGCGGCCGAAACACCGCCTTTTTCACATTGTTCCCCCTGCATCAAGTCCCGCTTTCAGCATGGTGCTACATGCCGGCCTCTTCCGGATAAAGGACGAAACTAACCTTCTTGCCCCTTTGATCATTGTTGTCTTTCCTCCCACCTTTTTCTATAGTGAAAGTACATCACACGCCCGGGAGGTCACGTATGTCGAAAGAAAGTTCGTTTGATATCGTATCCAAAGTCGATTTGTCGGAAGTGGCGAACGCCATTAACATCGCCATGAAAGAAATCAAAACACGCTACGACTTCAAAGGAAGCAAAAGCGACATTTCGCTCGAGAAAGACGAGCTCGTTCTCATCTCCGACGACGAGTTTAAGCTTGAGCAACTGAAAGATGTGCTCATCGGCAAGCTCATTAAACGCGGGGTGGCGACGAAAAACATCCAATACGGCAAAATCGAGCCGGCCGCAGGCGGCACAGTGCGCCAGCGCGCCAAGCTTGTCCAAGGGATCGACAAAGAAAACGCGAAAAAAATCACCACGATCATCAAGAACACCGGCTTGAAAGTGAAAAGCCAAGTGCAAGATGACCAAATTCGCGTCAGCGGCAAAAGCAAAGACGACTTGCAAAAGGTGATCGCCGCCATTCGCGAAGCGGATTTGCCGATTGAGGTGCAGTTTGTGAATTATCGATAAGCGGATGAGGCAAGCCTCCATCCGCTTTTTTGTGTTTAGTATAAAACTATTTACCTCACGATTATTATGCTGGAAATATGGTGTCGCGCTGGACAGACTTTTTGTCGTCGGATGGGGAAAAACCGGACCGAAACCGCGATGATGAGTTTATCAACGACTTCCATACGCGCAAAGAAGTGCTGGCTTGCTGGGAAAAGGGGTGGTCTGCTTTCTTTCAGACGCTGAACGAACTGCAAGAAACGGATTTGTTGCGGACGGTCACGATCATCACATTTTCTTCCATAGGCAAATGATTGGGCAACGTTCCCACCTCCTCTTTTTCATCATATCATGTCTTTCTATTCTTCTTCCCTGCGTCCGATCCCTTCTTGTATGTGAAGCCGCCCATGGGCTTCTTCGTTCCCGCACGCTAGGGAAGCGGCGCAACCCTTTACGCAAACGCCAAGCAGGCGCCCATCTCCCTATTGCAGAGGGCGGCGCCTGCTCTGATTGTATAGATGCAATGTAAAGCTTTAACACTTTTCGTTTTTACCGGTCATTGCATCCGACTGTCGAGTGACCGAACAACGCCGCTTCCAGACCCATGAATGGGTCTGTGAAGCGAGTCGTTGTTCGGTCTTCCGTCACGCTAAAGCGTGACGGAGGCAAGCCTGTGGCTTGCCTTCGACAGTCAAAAATGGATAAGCCACTTTTTCCGTCAAGGATATGTGAAACGATTTCGTTGCATCTATATGGTTACTTTTGCTGCATCTTAAACTCCAAAAACAGCTCGTTGTAGTAGGCGAGCATGTGTTTTCCTAAGTTTTCGTACACTTCGAGATGCCTCGCTGAATCCAAATCGGGGTAAAAGCGCCGATCGGCCGCGATGTCTTTTGGCAAATAGCGAAGCGCCGCGCGATTCGGCGTCGAATAGCCGACATACTCGGCGTTTTGCGCCGCGTGTTTCGGGTCGAGCATAAAATTGATAAACGCGTGCGCTCCTTCGATGTTTTTCGCTGTTTTCGGAATGACCATGTTGTCAAACCATAGGTTGGATCCTTCTTTCGGCACGACATAGTCGAGCTTGTCGTTTTCGGCGATGATTTCCGCCGCATCACCCGACCAAACGACGCCAATGGCCGCCTCTTCATTCGCGAGAAGCAGCTTGATTTCATCGCCGACAATCGCCTTCACATTCGGCATGAGTCGATCGAGTTTCCGCTTTGCTTCTTGCAAATGGGCTTTGTTCGTATCGTTAAGCGAATAGCCGAGGCTGTTTAACGCCATCCCCATCACTTCGCGCGCTCCGTCGACAAGCAAAATTTGATTGCGCAAGTTCGGATCCCATAAGTCGTTCCAGCTTGTGATGGTCTTGCCGCCAAGCATCTCGCGGTTGTAGACGATGCCGACCGTTCCCCAAAAATACGGCACTGAATACCGGTTGTGCGGGTCAAACGGCAAGTTGAGGAACCGCGGTTCGATATATTGTAAATTCGGCAGCTTGTCGTGATCGAGCGGCAACAGCAAGTTTTCCTCGATCATTTTGCTGATGGCGTAATCGGACGGAACGGCGACATCAAACGTCGCCCCGCCTTGGGCGATTTTCGCCATCATCGCTTCGTTGGAATCGAATGTTTGGTAAATCACTTTCCACCCTGTCTCTTTTTCAAACTCCCGAATGAGCGCTGGGTCGATGTAATCGCCCCAGTTGTAAACGGTCACCGTTTTGCCTCCGCCGTACCCTTCCGCTTCGCTCAACCGGTGGGTGATGAACATGAGGACGAACGCCGCGATGAACACGGCCGCAAACCCTTGGACAAGCCGTTTCACCTACTTTCGCCCCCCTATCCCGTACATTCGGCCGCCTTTTTGGCTGAGCACATAATAACCGATGACAAGCAGCATCGTAAATAAAAATAGCAGCGTCGACAGCGCATTGATCGATAAGGAAATGCCCTGGCGCGCCCGCGAATAAATTTCCACCGACAGCGTCGAGAACCCATTTCCCGTGACAAAAAACGTCACGGCAAAGTCATCGAGCGAATACGTAAGCGCCATGAAAAAGCCCGCCCATATGCTTGGCGCCAAAAACGGCAGCACGACGCTTGACAGCACTTGCCAAGGCCCTGCTCCTAAATCTCTAGCCGCATCAATCAGCGTCGGGCTCATTTCCTCGAGTTTCGGCAACACCATTAACACGACAATCGGCACGCTAAAAGCAATGTGAGACAACAGCACGGATGTAAACCCAAGCTTGATGCCGGCCACCGTAAACAGCAACAAAAACGAAGCGCCGATGATGACATCCGGACTGACGATCAACACGTTGTTGAGAGCAAGAAGGGCGTTTTTCGTCCGCTGCCGCTTGACATAGTAAATGGCGAGCGCCCCGATGACCCCGAGTATGGTCGCGACCGCCGCCGACAGCAGCGCGATGACGATTGTATTCAAAACGATGATGAGCAAGCGGTCGTCGGACAGCACGTCGCGGTACCATTTAAACGTGAACGATTGAAAATCGTGCATCGTCCCGCCGCTGTTGAACGAATAATACATCAAATACACAATCGGCGTATACATCACGGCAAACACGGCTAACAGGTACACACGTCCCCACCAATGCGTCCGTTTCATCGGCTTCCCTCTTTCCTTCCGGTTCCTGTCAGGACGACGATGACCGCCATCGCGATCATTAACACAACAGCGATCGTCGCCCCCATTCCCCAATCTTGGGTGACGAGGAAGTGCTGCTCAATGGCCGTGCCGAGCGTAATGACGCGGTTGCCCGCAATGAGGCGCGTAATCATAAACAGCGACAACGCCGGGATGAACACCGCTTGGCAGCCGGCCTTCACCCCGCCAAGCGTGAGCGGGAAGACGACGCGGCGGAACGTCGTCCAAGCCGAAGCGCCCAAATCGCGGGCGGCATCGACAAGCGATGGCGGCAGCTCCTCCAGCGCGTTGAAAATCGGCAGCACCATAAACGGAATAAAAATGTACACAGAGACGAACACAAAGCTGAAATCGGTGAACAACAACTGCCGCGCCCCGAGGCCGATCGCCTGCAAAAAAGCGTTGGCCAGTCCATATGTGCCGAACAGCCCTAAAAACGCATACACCTTCAGCAGCAAATTCACCCACATCGGCAAAATAAGCAACAACAGCCATAACTGCTTGTGGCGCGTTTTCGTCAGCCAATAGGCGGTTGGATAGCCGATCAACAATGACACAAGGGTAATCAAAAACGCGTACCAAAACGAATACGCCATCATTTTCAAATAAATGGGCGTCAACACGTTTTCATAATTCGCCACTGTCCAATGTCCGTCTATATCCAAAAACGATTCATATAATAAAAAGACGATCGGAGCGATGACAAACAACACCAACCAAATGCCATAAGGGATTAAATACCAGTTTCGCCACGCCCGTTCCGTCATGCGCCCTCATCCTCCCATTCGACTCGCATGACGTGAATCGCTTCCGGTTCAAAACGGAGGCCGACCGTTTCCCCGACTTCCGCCTTTTTCGTCGAATGGACAAGCCATTCGTTGCCGTTTTCATCATAGCCGCAAATTTCGTAATGGACGCCTCGGAATAAGAGCGAATCAACACGAATGACAATGTGGCCGTCTCCCGGCGCCACGAGTTCCAAATCTTCCGGACGGATGACGACATCAACCGGTTCGTTCGGCGCAAAACCGCGGTCGACACACGCAAACTGCTTGCCGGCGAATTCGACGAGGAAATCTTCGATCATGCGCCCCGATAAAATGTTCGATTCCCCAATGAAATCGGCGACAAACCGGTTAATGGGTTCATCGTAAATCTCTTTTGGCGTCCCAAACTGCTGAATTTTCCCTTTATTCAGAACAAAAATGTAATCGGACATCGCCAGCGCTTCTTCTTGATCATGCGTGACAAAAATAAACGTAATGCCCAATCGGCGCTGCAGTTCGCGAAGTTCATACTGCATTTCCGTGCGCAGCTTCAAATCCAAGGCCGATAGCGGCTCATCCAAGAGCAACACTTCTGGCTCATTCACAATCGCCCGGGCAATCGCGACGCGTTGGCGCTGACCGCCGGACATCTCTTGAATGCGCCGGCGCTCATAGCCTTCCAAGTTGACAAACCGGAGCGCTTCGCTCACTTTTTGGCGGATGTCCGCTTCTTTCATTTTTTTAATGCGCAAACCAAAGGCGACATTTTCAAATACGTCCAAATGCGGGAACAAGGCGTAATCTTGAAAAACGGTATTGACTTGCCGCTTGTTCGGCGGGACGTTTTGAATCGGCTTTCCATGGAAATAAATCGTTCCTTGCGTCGGTTCGATAAACCCGGCAATCAGCCGCAAAATCGTCGTCTTCCCGCACCCCGACGGCCCAAGCAGCGTATAAAACTTCCCGCGCTCCATCGCAAAACTCACATCATCCAATACGACCGTGCCGTCGTATTCCTTTGTCACTCGCTCGAAGCGGATGATCTCTTCCCCGTTCACTTCCAGCCCCCCGTCTTCTTCATCTCCATCATTCCTAATTAGAACATAGAGACAATGAAAGTGCAATGACAAAACGATCGTTGAACGGTCTTCCCACCCATGCCAATGCTTAAGAAGCGAAAAATGGTCGATGATGCAATTGATAAGGCAACATACCGCCCGTTTTCCTCTCTTACAAGACATAATCAAGGTATTGAAAAATAAATCCAATTAAAAATCTAATATTTTTGCCTCTATCGGCTCAAACGTTTCTATGTGAACATGGTAAAAACCAATTTTTTCTATTATAATATATCTATGAATTCTGTTAGGGAGGAATGAAATTGAAAAGCATCAAACCCGGCCGCGGTCCGTCGATGCAAGGACTCTTCGGCAGCATCGCCGCTGTGTTGTTCGGCATCTTTTGGATGGTGATGGCATTCTCCATCACCGCGGACTCGCCGTTTCCCGCCGCCCGCTTTTTTCCGTTTTTCGGCCTTGTCGTCATCGCCATCGGCGTATTTCAAGCGTTTTACCATTACAAAAATGCGACGGGAAAACAACGCATGTCCTTATTGGACATTGTCGACAGCGAGGAAGAGCCCGACCCGCTGAACGTCCGATTTGGAAGCCATAAACAGCCAAACAAGCATTGCCCTCATTGCGGCGGGCATGTGCAGCACAATTTCCAATTTTGCCCCCAATGTGGAAAAGAGCTTCTCCGTTGATCCGAGAAATTCTTTTTTGAAATTTCCTCGCTTCACCGTATTGAATAATTTCGAAAAATACATTAAATTATATAGTAATCATCAAAACGCTGCCGCACAATTGCATACGGACATTCTTATCAAGAGAGGGGGAGGGACTGGCCCGGTGAACCCTCAGCAACCTGGCCCGCGGCCAAGGTGCTAAATCCAGACAGGCGGAAGCCTGGAAGATAAGAAGAAGCGAATGAAAAGTCTTCTTCTTATAGAAGGCTTTTTTCTTTTACTACGGAGAAACGGGGGAATCGAACGTGGGATTGCTGGATAAGTTGAAAGAGCGCATTCTCATCGCCGACGGGGCGATGGGAACGCTTTTATATTCGCACGGCATTGACCGTTGTTTTGAAGAATTGAATCTATCCAATCCAGATGAAATCGTCCATATTCATGAAGCGTATATCGCCGCGGGCGCCGACGTCATTCAGACGAATACATACGGCGCCAACTATGTGAAACTCGCCCGCTACGGCCTTGAAGATGAGGTGCCGGCCATCAACCGCGCGGCGGTGCGGCTCGCCAGGCAAGCGGCGAACGGGCGGGCGTACGTGCTCGGGACGATCGGGGGGCTGCGCACGTTAAACAAAAGCGTCGTCACGCTCGAAGAAGTGAAACGGACGTTTCGCGAGCAGCTGTTTGTCCTGCTGGCTGAAGGAGTCGACGGCGTGCTGCTCGAGACGTATTACGATTTGGAAGAGTTGGAGACGGTGCTTGCCATCGCCCGCAAAGAGACCGACTTGCCGATTATCGCTCACGTCTCGCTCCATGAAGTCGGCGTCTTGCAAGATGGCACGCCGCTCGCGGACGCCCTTGCCCGCCTAGAGGCGCTCGGGGCCGATGTCATCGGACTGAACTGTCGTCTCGGTCCATATCATATGCTTCGGTCGCTCGAGGAAGTGCCGCTGCCGAAGCAGGCATTTTTGTCGGCGTATCCGAACGCGAGCCTCCCGGATTACCGCGATGGCCGGCTTGTCTATGAGACGAACGCTGAATATTTCGAGGAAACAGCCAAAGCGTTCCGCGACCAAGGGGTGCGCTTGATCGGCGGGTGCTGCGGCACGACGCCGAAGCATATCGCAGCGATGGCAAAAGCGCTCTCCGACCGAACGCCGGTGACGGAAAAAACGGTGAAACGGCGCGCGGTGTCTGTATCAGTGCAAGCGGATCGGCCCGCCCCATCTCCCCTTCCCGAGCTTGCCCGCACGCGCCGCTCGGTCATTGTGGAGCTGGATCCGCCGAAAAAATTGGGGATTGACAAGTTTCTTGCTGGGGCGAAAGCGCTCCATGACGCCGGCATCGATGCGCTGACGTTGGCCGACAACTCGCTCGCCACGCCGCGCATCAGCAACGCCGCTGTCGCCACGATCATCAAGGAGCAGCTCGGCATCCGCCCGCTTGTGCATATTACATGCCGCGATCGCAATTTGATCGGCTTGCAGTCGCATTTGATGGGCTTGCATACGCTCGGCATCACCGACGTGCTCGCCATTACCGGCGACCCGTCGAAAATCGGCGACTTCCCAGGAGCAACGTCGGTGTATGATTTATCATCGTTCGATTTGATCCGCTTGATCCGCCAGTTTAACGAAGGGCTGTCGTACTCGGGCAAACCGCTTGGGCAAAAAACGAACTTCTCGATCGGCGCTGCGTTCAACCCGAACGTCCGCCATTTGGATAAAGCAGTTGAGCGAATGGAGAAAAAAATTCAATGCGGCGCCCACTATTTCTTGACCCAGCCGATTTACTCGGAAGAGAAAATCGTTGAAGTGCACGAAGCGACCAAGCATCTTGACACGCCGATTTACATCGGCATTATGCCACTTGTGAGCGCGCGCAACGCCGACTTTTTGCATCATGAAGTGCCGGGCATTACGCTCTCTGACGAGATTCGCGCCCGCATGGCCGCCTGCGGCGGCGACCCGGTGCAAGCAGCCAAGGAAGGCATCGCTATCGCCAAATCGCTCATTGACGCTGCGTTTGATTTGTTTAACGGCATTTATTTGATCACGCCGTTCTTGCGCTACGACATGACGGTCGAGCTTGTCCGCTACATTCACGAAAAAGAAGCGGCCGCCAAAGAAAGGAAGGTTGTTCATGGCTAACGTCACCTTAGAACAGCAACTGCAAAGAAAAATTCTTGTCATCGATGGCGCCATGGGCACGATGATCCAAAGCGCCAACCTATCGGCCGCCGACTTTGGCGGCGAGGCGTATGAAGGGTGCAACGAATATTTGACCCTCACCGCCCCGCATGTCATCCGCCGCATTCATGAAGCGTACCTAGAAGCCGGTGCTGATATCATTGAAACGAACACGTTCGGAGCGACACGCATCGTGCTTGACGAATATGGCCTCGGTCATTTGGCGCTTGAGCTGAACATCGAAGCGGCCAAACTTGCCAAACAAACGGCTGAGTCGTTCTCCACCCCGGACTGGCCGCGCTTTGTCGCCGGTTCGATGGGGCCGACGACGAAAACGTTGTCGGTGACCGGCGGCGCAACGTTTGAAGAACTCGTCGCCGCCTACGAAGAACAAGCGCGCGGACTGCTCTTAGGAGGCGTCGACCTTCTCCTACTCGAGACGTGCCAAGATACGCTGAATGTCAAAGCCGGTTTTCTCGGCATTTCGAAGGCGTTTGAAGCGGTCGGCCGCCGCGTGCCGCTCATGATTTCCGGCACGATCGAACCGATGGGCACGACGCTCGCCGGGCAGGCGATCGATGCGTTTTTCATCTCGGTGCGCCATATGAAGCCGATCGCCGTCGGCTTAAACTGCGCAACCGGTCCGGAGTTTATGACCGACCATTTGCGCACGCTCGCCTCGCTCGCTGACACGGCGGTCAGCTGCTACCCGAACGCCGGTCTGCCGGATGAGGAAGGCCACTATCATGAAACGCCGAATATGCTGGCAGAGAAAATCCGCCGCTTTGCCGAAAAGGGATGGATCAACATCGTCGGCGGGTGTTGCGGCACGACGCCGGATCATATCCGCGCCATTGCCGAAGCGGTGCGTGATCTCCCGCCGCGGGCGATTCCGTCTTCGTTTGATGTCCACGCCGTTTCCGGCATCGAGGCGCTCATCTATGATGAAACGATGCGTCCGCTCTTTGTCGGCGAGCGGACAAACGTGATCGGCTCGCGCAAATTCAAGCGCCTCATCGCCGAAGGGAAATACGAAGAAGCGGCGGAAATCGCCCGCGCCCAAGTGAAAAACGGCGCCCATGTCATCGACATTTGCCTCGCCGACCCAGACCGCGACGAACTCCATGACATGGAGCAGTTCGTCCGCGAAGTCGTGAAAAAAGTGAAAGTGCCGCTTGTCATCGATTCAACCGACGAGCGCGTCATTGAACGCGCCCTCACCTATTCGCAAGGAAAAGCGATCATTAACTCGATCAACTTGGAAGACGGCGAGGAGCGCTTTGCCAATGTCGTGCCGCTGCTACACCGCTACGGCGCCGCCGTTGTGGTCGGGACGATCGATGAACAAGGGATGGCGGTCACCGCCGAACGAAAGCTCGAGATCGCCTTGCGTTCGTATGACTTGCTCATGAACCGCTACGGCGTGCCTGAGCGCGACATCATTTTCGACCCGCTCGTCTTCCCGGTCGGCACCGGTGATGAGCAATACATCGGCGCGGCGAAAGAAACGATCGAAGGGATCCGCCTCATTAAAGAGCGGCTGCCTCATTGCTTAACGATGCTCGGCATCAGCAACGTCTCGTTCGGCTTGCCGCCGGCCGGGCGCGAAGTGCTGAACTCGGTCTTTTTGTACCATTGCACGCAAGCCGGGCTCGATTACGCCATTGTCAACACCGAGAAGCTCGAGCGGTTCGCTTCGATTCCGGAAGAAGAAGTGCGAATGGCCGAGGCGCTTCTTTTTGACACAAACGACGAAACATTAAACGCCTTTATCGAATTTTACCGAAGCAAAATCACCGCCGCCAAACCGGCGCAGACGAACTTGAGCTTGGAAGAGCGGCTCGCCCGCTACGTTATTGAAGGGTCGAAAGACGGGCTCATTCCCGATTTGGAAAAGGCGCTTGAGACCTACTCCGATCCGCTGTCCATCATCAACGGTCCGCTCATGGCCGGCATGGATGAAGTCGGGCGGCTGTTCAACAACAACCAGCTCATCGTCGCTGAAGTATTGCAAAGCGCGGAAGTGATGAAAGCAGCGGTCGCCTTTTTAGAGCCGTATATGGAAAAGAAAGAAGGAAGCACAAAAGGAAAAGTCATTCTCGCCACCGTCAAAGGCGATGTGCATGACATCGGCAAAAACTTGGTCGACATCATTTTAAGCAACAACGGCTACGAGGTGATCGACCTCGGCATTAAAGTCGCTCCGCAGCAACTCATTGAAGCGGTGCGCGAACATCAGCCGGACATTATCGGGTTGTCGGGCTTGCTTGTGAAATCGGCTCAACAGATGGTCGTCACCGCCCAAGACTTGCGCCAAGCCGGCATCTCAACGCCCATTTTAGTCGGCGGCGCCGCCTTGACGCGCAAATTTACGGAAAACAAAATCGCGCCCGAGTACGACGGCGTTGTCTTGTACGCGAAAGACGCCATGGACGGGCTTGCCCTTGCCAACCAAATCCAGCAGGGCGAGATTGACTACAAGAAAAAAGAAACGGCCGAAAGCGAGCCAACGCGGCAAACGACGGTGGTCACAGCGGTTAAATCGACCGTCTCGACCGACGTTCCCGTCTACATCCCGGCCGATCTCGAGCGCCACGTGCTAAAAAATGTGCCGCTTGACCACGTGTTGCCGTACGTCAACTGGCAAATGGTGCTCGGCCACCACCTCGGCTTGAAAGGAAAAGTGAAACGGCTGCTTGAAGAGAAAGACGAAAAAGCGTTGGCGTTAAAAGCGGTCGTCGACGAACTCGTTGCCGAAGCGAAAGAGCGCCGCTGGATTCAGCCCGCCGGCGTCTACCGCTTCTTCCCTGCACAAAGCGACGGCAACCGGGTTTACATTTACGATCCGACTGACGGCAAAACAGTGCTCGAGATGTTCGACTTTCCGCGCCAACCGCGGGCGCCGTATCTTTGCCTCGCCGATTATTTGAAATCGAAAGAAAGCGGCGAAATGGATTACGTCGGTTTGTTCGCCGTCACCGCCGGGCATGGCGTCCGCGAACTCGCCCAGCACTGGAAGGAAGAAGGCGAATTTTTGAAAAGCCATGCCATCCAAGCGTTGGCGCTCGAGATTGCCGAAGGATTCGCCGAACGAATCCACCAAATTATGCGCGACCGTTGGGGCTTCCCGGACGACCCCGATTTCACGATGGAAGAGCGCTTCGCCGCCAAATACCAGGGCCAGCGCTACTCGTTCGGCTACCCGGCCTGTCCGAACTTGGAAGACCAGGAGAAACTGTTCCGTCTGCTTCATCCAGAAGACATCGGCATCCGTCTCACCGACGGCTATATGATGGAACCCGAAGCATCGGTTTCGGCGATCGTCTTCGCCCATCCGGAAGCGCGGTATTTCAATGTGTTATAAGCCGGAAACGAGCTGGCCGAATCGGCCGGCTCGTTTGTCGTTTTTCTTTGAATGCTCCACCCGAACGATATACAGTCACTTTTTTGTTTTTATTTGTTCACGATTCTCCAACTTTTTCAGCCATTCTTCTTTCGCTTGTCTACGAATACTCTTCCAATCCATCGGAGAACGGTCTCCTTTGGGAGGCATACTCCCAAATAACGAAATCAACTGATCTTCCTTTTTGATCATTCATCATCCCCTCCTTCATACTTAGGGAAAACATCATGTTTCAGTTCACTGACAAGGTGCTGAGGCCCGTCATTCCCACGAAATTTGCGATCTTGAGCTAAATGGACGGCAAGGAAACTGAGTTCTCCTCTTGACTCACCATATTTTTCATCATAGATGTCCACCTGACACATAATTCCCCTCCTCCGTCCCATACTAATGATGACAATACATATCCAAGGAGGAGCAAATATGGTCACGAAGCAACAAACGACGCTGCCGCCGCAACACCAGACGCGCCAGCCGGGCCTGCAAACGGAGATGAACCCGCAGCCGATCACCATCAAAGACACCTATAAAGGAAGCGGCAAGCTCGAAAACAGAGTCGCCATCATCAGCGGCGGCGACAGCGGCATCGGCCGGGCGGTCGCCGTCCATTTCGCCAAAGAAGGGGCCGATGTCGCCATTTTGTATTTGAACGAACACGAGGACGCCGAGGAAACAAAACGGCTTGTCGAACAGGAAGGAAAACGGTGCTTGGCCATCGCCGGCGACATCGGCGATGAAACGTTTTGCAAAGAGGCGGTGAAACAAACAATCAAAGCGTTCGGCAAGCTCGATATCGTCGTCAATAACGCCGCTGAACAGCACCCACAGCCGAACTTTCTCAACATCACCGCCGCGCAGCTGGAAAAAACGTTTCGCACGAACGTATTCGGCTACTTTTTCCTAACGAAAGCGGCGCTCCCGCACTTAAAAAACGGAAGCGCCATTATCAACACCGCTTCGGTCACCGCCTACGAAGGAAACGAACAGCTCATCGACTACTCGGCGACAAAAGGCGCGATCGTCGCGTTCACCCGCTCGCTCGCCAAAGCGCTCGTTGGGCAAGGCATCCGCGTCAATGGCGTCGCCCCAGGCCCGATTTGGACGCCGCTCATCCCCTCCACCTTTCAAAGTGAGCAAGTCGCCGCATTCGGCGCCAACACCCCGATGAAACGGCCCGGCCAGCCGAGCGAAGTCGCCCCGTGCTACGTCTTTTTGGCGAGCGACGAATCGTCGTACATGACCGGGCAAATGCTTCATGTAAATGGCGGCAAGTTCATCAGCGATTGACCGCGGCAGCCGCTGGCGCCGAACTTTTTTAATAAAATCACGTTACCTTTTCTAACAAAAATATGGCGTGATTGTAAAAAAATGAGTACGATAAAGCTACGATGTTCCTCTACTTCTTTACAAGGTGCCCCTCTTCTCTCACCCCATCCCGGAATAGGGGCGGGGTTTTTTGTCACATAACAAGCAGCCAATCCGGTTCAGACAAGTACGTTTGACATTCATTTAAGGCGTGTTGAGCCATCATCCCATCAATAAGACGGTGATCGTAAGTAAGAGACAGCGGCATCACAGAAGCAATCTCAATCGAATCATCGACGACCACCGGTTTTTTCTCAACTTTCCCGATTCCTAAAAGACAAGACTGTGGATAATGAATAATCGGCGTGAACCACGAACCATTGGCCGAGCCGATGTTCGAAACCGTGCATGTCCCTCCGCTCATCTCCACCGCTTGAATCGTTCCCGCTCTCGCCTTCGCCGTCAATTCTTCAATTTCTTTCGCAATTTGGAACAACGATTTTTGATCCGCATCACGAATCACCGGGACGAGCAATCCACGGTCAGTGTCAACCGCAAACCCAATGTGAATGAATTCGTGAATGACGATTTCTTCTCGTTCCTCATCAAGCGAAGCGTTGAGCATTGGATACTTTTTCAACACCGCCGCCAGTGCTTTTACCACATAGGCTAAATAGGTCAGTTTCACCCCTTGTTGCTCAGCTAGCGGTTTGATCCGTCGGCGATGTTGAACAAGACGGGTCGCATCGGCCTCGCCAAAATGGGTGACTTGCGGAATGGTCCGCATTGACCGCACCATCGCTTGGGCGATAGCCTTGCGGATGCCTGTCAGCGGCACTCGGCGCACTTTTTCCCGGCTTTCCTGCTTCTTGACAATCTCAACACTAGCAGCAGCCTCATCGGTTGCTTTTTGCTGCCGAACCGACAGTGCTGCTTCAATATCGCTTTTCAATATTCTTCCGTTCTTTCCGCTTGGAGTGATTTCCTCTAAAGACACGTTCTGCTCGCGGGCAAACTTTCGCACTGACGGGGCAGCCACGAATGTTTTTTGAGGAGTCCTTTGTTTTCCCGCGCTCGCCGCACGACGAATATCCTCTTCCGTGATTTTGCCGTTCGCCCCCGTCGGTGTGACCGTACTCCAATCGACGCCAAGCTCCTTGGCCAGTTTTTTTACGCGTGGGGTGATCTTGATCTCTGTCTGCGGATCTCCGCCGTCCGGAGCAAACGTTTCGACGGCAATGACGGCCAGTACTTCGCCGACCTTGGCCGTATCCCCTCGTTTCTTTTTGATCTCTTTTACTGTTCCTGACTCGGGAGCGTGAATTTCTGAAACGGCCTTTTCTGTTTGCACTTCCACCAGCGTGGCTCCTTTTTCCACCGCATCTCCTTCGGAAACGTGCCAAAACGTAATGAAACTTTCATCGTGGGAATCGGATAGTTTGGGCAATGTCACTTCGACAACCATAAGCTGCCTCCCTTGGAACGAACTTCTCCTTATTCATTGACGAGTTGGATCGCCTCACGGAAAATTTTATCGGCATTTGGCAATACAAATTGTTCAAGCGGACGGCTATAAGGAATTGGCACATCCGGAACCGCAATCCGCTTCACCGGCGCCTCCAAATCATACAAACAATGTTCAGCGGCAATCGCGGCAATTTCCGCCGTCATCCCGTACGACAGATAGTCTTCATCAACAACAAGCAAGCGGTGTGTCTTTTTAACCGATTGAATGATCGTCTCTTTGTCCAATGGGACAAGAGAGCGCAAATCGATCACTTCCGCTTGAATGCCTTGTTGTTCAAGTCTTTTGGCCGCTTCGAGCGCCTGATGCACTGACATTTGAATACCGACAATGGTGATATCCGTTCCCTCGCGCACAATATTTGCTTTCCCAAGCGGCACAGTATACGCCTCTTCCGGTACATGCCCAACCGAAGCATCAAGCTGATCCATCCAGCCGAGCCCTTGCAAGGTTTTATGGAACATAAAGACAACAGGGTTATCATCGCGAATAGCGGAAATCATCATCCCTTTTAAATCATATGGCGTCGACGGAGCGACGACTTTCATCCCAGGAAGATGGGCAAAGGTGGCGTACAACGTTTGCGAGTGCTGGGCGGCATCGCTGTAACCGCCTCCCACCGCCGTCATCAATACCATTGGCAGTTTCACCCTGCCGCCGGACATGTACGGAATTTTCGCCATATGGTTGTAAATTTGGTCCATACAAACCCCAAAAAAGTCGACAAACATCAGCTCCACGATCGGCCGCATTCCTTCCGCAGCGGCGCCGATGGCAGCACCGATGAACGCGGTCTCAGAAATCGGCGTATCGATGACCCGTTCCGGTCCAAACTTTTGGAACAATCCCTCTGTCGCTCCAAAAATCCCGCCGTATACTCCGACATCTTCTCCCATCACAAAGACGTTCGGATCTCTCTCCATCTCAAGGCGAATCGCTTCAGCCAGCGCCTTATTTCCCGTTAACAGCCGCTGTTTTGTTTGTTGCATATGGCAAAACTCCTTTCTCCTATGAAATTAGACAAACACATCTTCCAATGCCTCTTCCGGCTTGGGATAATCGCTTTCTCTCGCAAACGCGTACGCCTGATCGACCTCAAATGTCGCTTTGTTTTCCAGCTGTGCAATCGTCTCCTCTGTTACCCCACATTCATTCAATAAATAGTTGCGAAGGCGAATAATGGGGTCTTTTTGGCGAAGCAACGTCACTTCATTTTTATCCCGGTATACTTCCGGATCGCCTTGGAAATGTCCTAAATAACGGTATGTTTCAATCTCAATAATCGACGGCCCTTGTCCAGTTCTTGCACGTTCAACCGCTTCTTTCGATACGTTGTACATATCAATCGGGTCGTTGTCTTTGACATAATATCCTTTAATGCCATAGGCGGCAGCCCGTACATCATTCGAGGGAACCGCTGTAGACGCCGTTTTCGGCACAGAAATTCCATATTGATTGTTTTCAATGACAACAATGAATGGCAGTTTCCATAATGCCGCCATATTTAACGATTCATGAAACGCCCCTTGATTGGCGGCTCCTTCGCCGATAAACGCAACCGCCACCCAATCCGTCCCCCTTTTCTTGGCCGCCAGCGCCGCGCCAAGGGCATGAGGAATCCCAGCCCCAACGATCCCTCCGCAGGAAAATTTGACGTCAGGATCAAACAAATGCATATGGCCGCCCTTTCCTTTTCCCAGTCCAGTGGCTTTTCCGAAAATCTCTGCTGTCATCCGGTTCAAATCCACCCCTTTGGCAATCGCATGGTGATGCGGACGGTGAGGGGCAGTCACCGTATCTTCCTTTTTCAAGTGAACACACATCCCAGCCGCAGCCGGTTCTTGTCCAGTGGCCAAATGCATTTCCCCTGGCACCGGCCCCGCGCCGATATTAAACACAGGAGATTTCCCTTCGGCATACGCCTCCGCCATTTTGTCTTCATAGCAGCGAATTTTGTACATCGTTTCGTACATCCAAAGAAGATGATCCTTGGAAATGGCCAACTTTCTCTCCTCCTTCACTTGATTGGTACCGCTTTCATCATTTCTATAAAGCAAAAATCGTTCCAACGCTTGTTTCCTTTTCTTCGTCCGCCAAATTGTTTATCCAAAGCCGCCTTTTTGATCCAACCTAAACAAAAACAGCGACAAAGTGTTTCATTTTGTTTCACTTTGTCGCTACACTTTGATACAAAATGGGACAGTCAATACCGAATATTCCATTTATCCATTTGCCGGTAAAATGTGCTTCTCGATATGCCTAAATAACGGGCAGCTTTGGAAATGTTGCCGTTGCACTGCTTTAACGCCTCGATGATGGATTGCTTTTTTATCTCATTTCGGGAGATGTCTACGTTCTCCCTAACTTGAGGCAAGCGAAGAGGCCGAAAGATTTCTTCCGGCAGATCAGCCGCTGTCAATACCGGTTTTGCGCACTGATTCAGCACCCGTTCGATCATATTTTGCAACTCGCGAATATTTCCTGGCCAATCGTATTGCATAAGCGCCTCTAAGAAATCGGACCGTATCTCAGGAAACGGTTTATTTCGTTTGTGAGCCAGTTTTTCAATAAAATGACGGACGAGAAGCGGAATATCTTCTTTTCTTTTCCGAAGCGGCGGGAGAACAATCGGCATAACATTCAACCGGAAAAACAAGTCTTCGCGAAAGCTGCCTTTTTGCACTTCCTGGCGAAGGTCTTTGTTGGTCGCTGCGATGATTCTTACATCAACAGGGATCACTTTGTGCCCGCCAATTCTCATCACTTCCTTTTCTTGAATAACGCGCAAAAGCAACACTTGCATTTCCAAGGACATTTCGCCAATCTCATCCAAAAAAAGCGTTCCCCCATTGGCAAGCTCAAACTTTCCGGCGCTTCCCCCTTTTTTCGCTCCTGTGAATGCCCCGTCCACATATCCGAACAACTCACTGCCAAGGAGATCACGCGGTATGCCTCCACAGTTAATGGCAATAAACGGTTTGTTTCTCCGCTTGCTCTCATTATGAATCGCCTGAGCCACCATCTCTTTTCCTGTTCCGCTTTCCCCTAATATTAACACGTTGGAATCTGTCGCTGCGGCGAGCCTCGCTTCGTTCATTTTCTCAATGAAACACGGGTGTTGCCCGATCATATCCGCAAACGTGATTTTCGCTTGGTTTCCCGATAGGTGGTTGACAAACTGGCGTACCTTTTCAATTTCTTTTACAATGATCATCGATCCGATTCGTTCTTTTTTCTCGTAAATTGGAATCTTGTCAACTAACACATGGTGCACCGCGTTTGAAGGCTTGACGCTTAGATGCAGCTCTTGATTTTGCAAATGAAGCGGGTGGTTCGAACAGATAGAGGGATCATTGAAAAGATCGTCGAGCTTTTTCTCTTCCAGTTGCAGTTGTGGTATATGGAACAGCTTTTTTAACTGGTTGTTCGCCTTTACGATCTTCCCATCGCGATCGATGATTAAAATGCCTTCTTTCATATTGTTCGTTGTCGCTTCCAAAAACCGTTGCATCATCACGTTTTTTTCAGCATTCTCATGTAATTTTAGTTGGTACTCAATCGCCTTTACGGCTGATACAACCATTCCTAGCGTATGAGAGTGCACTTTTTCATAGGGTCCTGACATATTCAATACACCAATGATTCGGCCGTCGGGATCATGGATGGGGGCAGCGGAACACGTCCATGACTGGCATATTTTCGTGTAATGTTCCTCAGCAAACACTTGAATAGGACGATCAATGACGATCGATGTGCCAATGGCGTTGGTCCCCATCACTTGCTCGCTCCAATCCGCCCCCGCGATAAATCCGATTTCTTCCGCCCTCGCTAAAGGCTCGCAATCGCCAATCGACAAAAGCAACTGTCCGTTTTCATTGCACAGGATCACCAAAAATCCAGATCCTTTGACAATCGAATACAATCCTTCCATTAACGGCAATGACCAATCGATCAAGGAGCGGTACTTTTCATTGTCGATTTCTTTAATCCACCCGTACGGCCGAAACGGATCAACCATCGCTTTTTTCGACCGAAGCCAAGAGTCTCGAATCATGGGCGGCAAATCGGGATCGAGCTCGTTATGAAATACGAACTTTTCCCACATGGATTTCACCTGTTCGCGGGTCACGATCATCTTGTGTTCACCTCCGTGTTTGCCATTGTTTTTCTTTTTCTCTTCAATTTATTGATTTCCTTTTTCAACTTTATAAAAAATAACAACCGAAAAAAGCAGCCATGATGGCTGCCTTGGAAACATCTACCGCCTCGCACACGACCCCCGCTCCACAAGCCGGTGGGGAATGATGATGCGCTTGATCGGTTCATTTGGATTTTCGACTTTTTCGATTAAACTTTTCGCCGCTTCATAGCCGAGTTGGAAAATTCCGATGTCAATCGAGGTGAGCGGCGGACGCGACATTTCGGCGAGCAGCGTGTTGTTGAAGCTGATGATCGATACATCTTCCGGGACGCCGAGGCCCATTTCATCAAGCGTTTTGAGCATCCCGAGCGCCATGAGATCGTCGGCAACCACGAGCCCGGTCGGCGGCTCAGGCAAAGAAAGAAGCTCTTTCATCGCCTCTTGGCCGCCTTCCTGCAAAAATTCTTCATGGACGACATATTCCGGGCGGTACGGCAGCCCGGCTTCACTCAAGGCGGCGGCGTAGCCATTTTGGCGGTCGACGGTCACCAAATATTGCGGATTGCCGCCGACAAACGCGATGCGCTCATGGCCGTAGGCAATCAAGTAGTTCGTCGCATCTTTGCCCGCCTGGACGTTGTCGTTGTCAACGTGGGTCACTTGCTCCGTCTTTTGGTGCGGCTTGCCGATGACGACGAATGGGAAATCGTGCTTTTGCAAGTATTTCATCAGTTTATCGTTTTGACGAGAATAAAGCAAAATGACGCCGTCCACGCGCCGCCCTTGCAGCATCTCCACCACCCGTTCGTAAATATCGCTTTCTTTTTCCCCTGTCGACATTTGCAAGGCGTACCGCTTTTCATGGGCGGCTTTGCTGATGCCGCGGATGACTTCCGGGAAAAACGGGTTTTGCAGCGCTTGGTCGGCCGAGCTCGGCATGACGATGCCGATTACTTGCGTCGCTTGGCTCGCGAGGCTGCGGGCGATAAAGTTCGGATGATAGCCGAGCTCTTTCATCGCCGCGCGCACTTTTTGCTTCGTTTTCTCGCTGATGCGCGGGCTGTCGGCGATGACGCGCGACACGGTCGACGGCGCGACATTGGCCCTTTTCGCCACATCTTTAATCGTAACGGTCATAAGCCCCCTCCTTTCCATTTATTCATTGATCCGTTTTGCCCGTTTTTTCACCAAATATAAAAACAAAAGAAACAGCACGTAAACCGATACGATGGCGGCGATAAACGGGATGTTGATCCCTGTTTTCTCCCGCAGCTTGTATACTTCCGCCGTTTCGCGGTCGAGCACAAGGTCGTAGCCGTCCTCATCGCCGCGGACGAGATCGTCCAATAAAAAGCCGCGCAGTTCTTTGTTTTTTGGCAACTGGTCATTGGTGAGATGGACATGCTGCGTTTCGCTCGTATTGTTGATGGCGATGACCGTCGTTTCATCTTGATATTGCCGTTTCAACACCGCCATGCCGTCTTTTTCATACAACAGCGTAAAATCGCCGCGCCGCAATGATGGCAGCTCTTGGCGAAGCGGGCCGATTTTTTTCAAGTAATCGATGATTTCTGGATCGGCGCGGAAATCCATCAGACGGCGGTTGTCCGGATCTTGGCCGCCGTTCATGGCGATTTCGGTCCCGTAATACATGATCGGGATGCCAGGGGCGGTGAACAAATACGTCATGGCCAGTTTAATGCGTGAAATCGGGTTGTTGCGGTTGTCAATCGCGAGCTTCGTAAACCGCACGGTATCATGGTTGTCCAAAAACGACCCGAGCAAATACGGTCGGTCGTAAAACGTTTTGTTGTATTCCCAGACATCATACAGCGGGCGGAGCGAGGCATCGCGCCTCGCAAGCGACTGCTTCACCGCGCCATACAGCGGATAATCGACAAACCCGTCGATGCCATACTTCCCGTAATCGGCAATATAGCGCGGATCGTCGCTCCACACTTCACCGAGAAGGAAAAAGTCTTTTTTCACCGATTTGACTTCTTTCGCAAACTCCTGCCAAAACGATTTTGGCACGTGGCGCACTGTATCGAGCCGGTAGCCGTCAATGTCGGTCTCTTTAATCCACCATTTGGCAGCGTCAATTAAATACGTTTTGACCTCTGGATTTTCCTGCGCCAAATCAGGCAACCCATACACCCAGCCGTTTTCAAGCTGTGTTTGGTCGTTCCAGTCGAAAATCTCTTTTTTCGGGTGAAACCAATCTTTTTTCGTTGGGTCATGTAACCATGGGTGATTGTAACCGACATGGTTGGCGACAAAATCCAAAATGACTTTCATGTCGCGCTTATGCGCTTCTTTGACGAGTGTTTTCAAATCGCCCAGCGTGCCAAAGTGCGGATCGACTTGATAAAAATCTTCAATCCAATAGCCATGATAACCGCCCGGCATGTTTTTAAAAATCGGCGTCAGCCAAATGGCGGTAAATCCCATCTCCTTGATGTAATCGAGTTTCGCCGTCACCCCTTTCAAGTCGCCGCCGAAATACCCTTTCGGATCGTTCACATTCACGTTCTGGTCGTTTGTCGGATCCATATTGTTAAACCGGTCGACCATAATGAAATAAATGGCTTCATCTTGCCACGTCCGTTCTTCTTTTTCCGCCGCCGCAGCCGGCATGGCATAAAAAAGAAGGAACGGAAGGACGAGCAGCATAAAGAGCCGGTTCCCCATTTCCATTCCTCCCTTCCCGATTCATTTGCTCGTTCGGAAACGGGTAAGCCCCCCTATTCTATGATAGCGGTTCTTACCCTTTTGTGCCACCAGCCGTTAAGCCAGAAATCAAATACCGCTGCAGGAACAAAAAGACGATGGCAATCGGGGCGGCGATCAAAATCGAGCCGGCGGCAAAGCGGGTGAAGTTGTTCGCGAACCGGTCGCTGATAAAGTTGAACAGCCCGACCGCCAGCGTAAATTTGTCCGGATCGCGCAAGACGATCGACGGCAGCAAAAAGTCGGTGAACGGCGCCATAAAGTTGAACAACGCGACAACGGCCAAAATCGGCTTGGCCAAAGGCAGCATAATGCGGAAAAAGACGCCGAAGTGGCCGGCACCGTCGATGCGCGCCGCCTCATCCAGCTCGCGCGGAATCGTATCAAAGTAGCCTTTGACCAGCCACGCGTTAAACGGGATTTGCCCCCCGACGTAAATAAGAATGAGCCCCCAAAGCGAATCGAGCAAATGGAGCATATTGAGCAAAATATAGATCGCCACCATCGCCATGAGCGACGGAAACATTTGCAACACTAAAAACAAATACAGCCCCGTTTTCCGCCCGACGAATTTGTAGCGCGAAAACGCATAGGCGATGAGCGCCGTGAAAAAGACAGATAACACCGCATTGGCCGCCGCGACAAACAAGCTGTTTTTATACCAAAGCAAATAATCGCTGTTCGGACTGGTAAACAACCACTTATAGTGCTCAAACGACCACTTCTCCGGGATGAGCGACGCCGAATACAGGCTCGTTCCTGGATTGAGCGACATACTGATTGCCCAAAGGAGCGGATAGGCGATGACGATAAACATGAAAGCGATAAACAAATAAATAAGCGCTACTTCCACGTGCGATTTCCATTTGCGGTTCATCAAATGTTCCCCTCCTCTTTAAAGGAACGGGTGCGCCGGAACTGGTAAATGGCAAACCCGCTGACGATCAAGCCGATGATGAGCGAGATCGCCGCCGCCATATTGTAGTTGTTCGTCGTGAACGTCAAATCGTACACCCATGAAATGAGGATGTCCGTTCCACCGGCGTTTTGCCCGCGCACCGCAGGCCCCCCGTCGTTGAACAAATAGATGATGTTAAAGTTGTTGAAGTTGCCGGCGTATTGCATAATCAACAGCGGTGCGGTCGCATACAGGACGTGCGGCAGCGTGATCGATTTGAACTTTTGCCAGCGCGTCGCCCCGTCGATGTCGGCCGCTTCGTACCAGTCGCGGGAAATGCTTTGCAAAACGCCGGTAAACAGCGCAAAGACGAACGGGAAGCCAAGCCACGTTTGAATCAAAATAAGCGCCACTTTTGTCCAAAACGGATCGGTCATCCACGGGACCGACAACCCAAACAAACTCAACACTTCACGGTTGATGGCGCCGAATTTGTCGTTAAACATCGCCGCAAACACTAAAATTGTAACAAACGCCGGCACGGCCCACGGCAAAATGAGCACCGTGCGGATGAAACGCTTGAACTTGATGCGCGGGTCGTTGACAAGAAGCGCCAACAACAGGCCAAGAGCGATTTGCGCCGTCGTCGCCACCACGGTCCAAACGATCGTCCAGGCGAGGACGCTGAAAAACGTGCTTTTCCAAATCGGAATCGACACTAAGTTTTTGAAATTTTCCAATCCAACCCAGTTCAATAAATGCCGCGGCGGCGAGTGGTACAAGTTGTAGTCGGTAAAGGCGAGCGACACCATAAACAACAGCGGCAGCACGACGATAAACAACAGCATCACAAGCCCGGGCGTGACAAAGATGTACGGAAATCCTTTATCCCAAGCGTTGCGGCACGATTCCCACAGCGACGGAAACGGTTCGCCCCTTTGCCGGCGGCGGGCGTCGTTGCGTGCATCAATGATGTTCGCAATATGCAGGGCGGCGGCAAATGCGATGATGATGACCGACATCAACCCTTGAATCAACAGAAAAATCGAATGATCCAACATCGGGATTTCGCCAAGCGTCACAAGCCCCCACAGCCCGATGTTTAAAAAGTTGTAAAACGTCAGCAAAAACGAAGCTTCAATGATGATGAACAAGATGCCTTTGACATACCGGCGGTTGTACAACTGCCCAAGGCCGGCAAACAACAAAGACAGCGCCATCGCCACCGCCGGCCGATGGCGGACGTTTGCTTCCGGCATCCGAACTCCCCCCTATTGTATGGATAAGAATGGTGGATAGGGCTGATCCTATCCACCACGATATCACGCGTTATTTTCCAGCGCCGCTGGCGGCGATTTTATCTTGAATCGTTTTGACCGCCTCACCGAGCACCGCTTTCGGGTTGTCGCCTTTCGCGATAAATTGCAACGCATTGCCCATCGGCTCCCACACTTGCGACATTTCCGGCACGTTCGGCATCGGCTCGCCGTATTGGATTTGCTCCGCAAAACCGGCGATCAGCGGGTCGTTCGTAATTTTCTCATTCGTCAACGCTTTTTCGTTCGCCGGCATTTCGCCCGCCACTTCATAGTAATGAAGCGAATTTTCTTCGTTCGTGACAAACTTCATGAAGTCGACCGCCCATTCTTTGTTTTGCGAATAGGCGGAGAGCATCCATGTTTTTACGCCGACGAACGATTTCGGATGCTCGCCGTTGTCCAAAACCGGCAGCGGCGCTGTCGCCAATTTGTCGCCCAACGCTTCTTTATACGACGCGATGTTCCATGGTCCGGTGATGGCAACGGCCACATTTCCTTTCGTAAACAGCCCGTTCATAATATCGCCGGTGATTTCTTTCGGAATGTAGCCGTTTTTAAACCACGATTGGACGAGCTCGGCTCCTTTGACGGCTCCATCATTCGCGAGCCCAATGTCGCTTATGTCGTATTTGCCGTTTTCATTTTTAAACACATAGCCGCCATAGCCGGCGAAGAACGGATAAACGAAATAGAAATTCGCCGCTTCCATTAAAAAGCCGTATTGGTCTTTGGCCGCATTCGTTTTTTCCTTGGCGATCTTCATCAAGTCATCCATCGTTTTCGGCGCTTCCGGCACTAAATTTTTATTGTAGAACACGCCGTATGTTTCAACGACCATCGGCACGCCATACGTCTTTCCGTCATAGGTGACCGCGTTGATGGCCGTCGGACTGTACTCGCCTTTCGCATCGCCAAGGTCGACTGGATCGGCCAATCCTTGCAGCACAATGTCGCCGATGCGGTCATGCGGTTGATAGAACACGTCCGGCCCTTTGCCAGCCGGTCCGTCGAGCGCCAGTTTTTTCGTTTGGTCGAGCATGCTGACGGCTACCATTTCGATTTTGATTCCCGTTTTTTCTGTGTACTTTTGAAAAATATCCTTTAACGCTTGTTTTTGTTTTTCATCATCGTTCACCCATACGACGAGTTTCTCTGGCTTTTTGTCCTGTTCTGCCGTCTTTTGGTCGTTTCCTTTCGGCTGCTGGACATCGCGCTTAGGACCGCAGGCACCCAGCACGCCAATCAACAACACGGCCATGAGAAATAAAGATAACGCTTTTCTCATAATCCCCCTCCTGTCATCATGACGGAATCTTAGCGGTACAATCATAAGGCAAACGTTTGCACAAATAAATTTTAATCCTTCCTATGAAAACGATTGCACCACTCATCTCCATTATAACGCCTATTTTTCATTTTACAAGCCTTTTTTCTATAAAATTTGACTTTTCTTTTCTCTTAACGTACTTTTTATTATAGCGAAGCATTAATGCAAACGATTGCTTCAGATAACAAAGGAGGAAAAAGCGAATGAGGAAAGAAGCCATCCACCACCGCTCAACCGACAATTTCGCTTACGCTTATGACAGCGAGACGCTCCATCTCCGGCTTCAAACAAAGAAAAATGATGTCGACCACGTCGAGCTGCTTTTTGGCGACCCGTACGAATGGCACGATGGCGCCTGGCAGTTTCAAACGATGCCGATGCGGAAAACGGGGAGCGACGGGTTGTTTGACTATTGGCTCGCCGAAGTCAGACCGCCATATCGGCGGCTGCGCTATGGGTTTGTGCTTCGAGCTGGGGGCGAACAACTGGTCTATACGGAAAAAGGATTTTACCATGAAGCTCCGAGTGACGACACCGCTTACTACTTTTGCTTTCCCTTTCTTCATCGGGTCGACCTGTTCCAAGCGCCGGGCTGGGTAAAAGACACCGTATGGTATCAAATTTTCCCTGAGCGGTTCGCCAACGGCAACCCGGCCATCAGTCCGGAAGGAGCGCGGCCGTGGGGAAGCGAAGACCCAACGCCGACAAGTTTTTTTGGGGGGGATTTGCAAGGAATTATCGACCATCTCGATTACTTGGCTGACCTTGGCATCACCGGCCTTTACTTGACGCCGATTTTCCGCGCGCCGTCGAACCATAAATACGACACCGCTGATTATTTTGAAATCGACCCGCACTTTGGGGACAAAGAGACGTTGAAAACACTTGTCAAGCGCTGCCATGAAAAAGGGATCCGCGTCATGCTCGATGCAGTCTTCAACCATTGCGGCTATGAGTTTGCCCCGTTTCAAGATGTGCTGAAAAACGGCGCAGCCTCTCGGTATAAAGATTGGTTCCATATTCGCGAGTTTCCGCTCCAAACCGAGCCGCGCCCGAACTACGACACATTTGCGTTCGTGCCGCACATGCCGAAACTCAACACCGCTCATCCGGAAGTGAAGCGCTACTTGCTTGATGTCGCGACATACTGGATTCGCGAGTTTGATATTGACGGCTGGCGGCTCGATGTGGCGAACGAAATCGATCATCAATTTTGGCGCGAATTCCGGCAGGCAGTGAAGGCGCTAAAGCCCGATGTGTACATTCTCGGCGAGATTTGGCATGACGCCATGCCTTGGCTGCGCGGCGACCAGTTTGACGCCGTCATGAACTACCCGTTCACGGACGGGGCGCTTCGCTTTTTCGCGAAAGAGGAAATCAGCGCCCGCCAGTTTGCCGATATCATGATCCGACTTCTTCATTCGTATCCGAAACAGGTGAACGAAGCGGCATTCAACTTGCTTGGCAGCCATGATACACCAAGGCTGCTTACGGTTTGCGGCGGCGACGTCCGCAAAGCGAAGTTGTTGTTTTTGTTCCAGCTGACGTTCACCGGTTCGCCGTGCATTTACTATGGCGATGAGATCGGCATGACGGGCGGAAACGATCCGGAGTGCCGGAAATGTATGGTGTGGGATCCGGAGCACCAAAACCGCGAACTGTTGGCGCATGTCAAGCGGCTGATTGCGCTAAGGAAGCAGCACCGGGCGCTCCGGCGCGGAGATGTCTCCTTTCTTTCCGCCGACGACAACCCTAACCATCTCGTGTATGAAAAAATTGACGGCGCTGAAACCGTGCTCGTCATCATCAACCGAAGCAATGATGCCGCCGACATTCCGCTCCCGCTCGACCTTCGCGGAAAATGGCTTGTTGACCTCTTGACCGGAGAGCGGTTTGCGGCCGAGGCGGAAACGCTTTGCGCCTCTTTGCCTCCGTATGGGTTTGTGCTCTATAAAGTTGAAAGCTGGTAAGATGGCGCAGCCATGTGTTGCTTTGATCACAAACCGGTGCAGCGGTTCGCTGCGCCGGTTTTATGTACGCCTAGCCATGCGCCGGTATTCGGTCGGGGTCATCCCTTCCATCTTTTTGAATACACGCGAAAAATACGCGCCATCATCAATGCCGACCCGCTTGGCAACCGCCTCGACTGTTTCATTCGTTTCCGCAAGCCATTGCTTGGCTTTCGACAGGCGGTAATACGTCAAATAACGGCTAAATCCCATGCCCATCGTTTTTTGCATACAGCGGGTGATGTAATCGGGATGAAAACGGAGCCCTTTCGCAAGCATTTCGAGCGTAATCGGCTCGTTGAAATGTCGTTCGATGTACGCCACCGCCGCCGCACTGACTTGTTCCGCTGCACTTGGGACGGACAGCTCCTGCTTTTGCAAGTGCCAAAGAAATTCCACAAACAAAAGCAGCTGTCGGAGCGGCCGGTCCATATCCCGCTCCACGTTCGGCTCGACAAGTTGGGCGAGCAGCTGTTCGGCGCGCTCCCGTTGTTTCAGCTCCCCATATTGACGGATCGAAAGCCGGTATTGGATTGGCTCAGTGTACGTCGCCTCTTTTTCCATCACCGTTTGCCGGCTCGCCGGGCAGTCCGGAGCAACCGTGTAGTCCGGCAGCAAAAAGTGCAGCCAAACAAGCTCCGTTTTCTCTTCACACGGGCGGTGTCCGTAATGTTCGCGGCCGGGGATCAACAGCAAATATTGCCCGCTGCCGATGGCAAACTCGCGCCCGTTTTCCGTCATATACAAACAGCCTTGTTTCACATACAGCAAGTCAAATACGGTAAACGTGCGGCGAAAATGCCGTTTTCCTTTTGGAAATACGCTTTCCGCCCCTTTAATAAACACCGGCAGCGGTGGCAGCGAAAACGTAACATAATGCATTGTCCCCTCTCTCCTTGTCGGAAATGTGCAAGTGAAATCGCTTCTTTCTCTTTCCATTATGCAGCAAACTAGCTAAACTGAGTATATCGTTCAAGTCGGAATTTGAAAAAGGAGTTGTCTCAATATGCGCCAAGAGGCAAAAACATGGTCACTGTTCTCATTAACGTGGCCGATTTTTATTGAAACGTTGCTTTATATGGTCATGGGCAACGCTGATACACTTATGCTCAGCCAGTACTCGGATCATGCGGTCGCCGCCGTCGGGGTGGCGAACCAAATCATCGCGTTAACGATCGTGCTGTTCAACTTCGTTGCCTTGGCGACCGCCGTACTTGTCGCCCAATATTTAGGTGCCCGGCGGGAACAAGAGGCCATTGAAGTGTCGCTCGTTTCCCTTGCTGCCAACTTGCTGTTTGGTCTGTTGGTAAGTGCCATTCTTGCCGCGTTTAGCCGGCCGATTTTGCGGCTGATGGGGCTGCCGGCTGAGCTGTTTGACGAGGGGAGCAGCTATTTGGCGATTGTCGGCGGGTTTTTGTTCATCCAAGCGCTGATGATGACGGTCGGCGCCATCTTAAAAAGCTACGGCTTTACACGTGATACGATGTATGTCACGATCGGCATGAATGTACTCAATGTCATCGGAAACTACTTCCTTATTTTCGGCTCATTTGCTCTTCCTCCTCTTGGGGCGGAAGGAGCTGCTATTTCAACAGCAGCCAGCCGGTTGGCCGGCTTTGTTGTGCTCGTTGCCTTATTGCGCAAACGAACAGGTATTGCACTCGCGCCGCGTGCCTTTTGCGCCCTGCCGTTTCGCCACTTTCGTTCGCTATTGAAAATCGGTGTGCCGTCAGCCGGCGAGCACCTTTCCTACAATACAGCGCAAATGGTGATCACCTATTTGATTACGTGGCTGGGCGCCGAGGCGCTAACGGTACGAGTGTATACGCAAAACATTATGATGTTCGTCTTTTTGTTCGGCATCGCCATCAGCCAAGGGACGCAAATCCTTGTCGGCCATTTTGTTGGCGCCGGGCGGTATGAGGAAGCGTACGCCCGTTGTTTAAAAAGTTTGTACAGCGCCATTGGCATGTCCGTGTTGCTTGCTACAGCCGCCTATTGGTTCGCCGAACCGCTGCTCTCCTTCTTTACTGATGACGCGTCGATGATTGGGCTTGGGCGCAAACTGTTGCTTTTAACCATCATCCTTGAGCCGGGGCGGTCGTTTAATCTCGTCATCATCGGCTCGTTGCGGGCAGCCGGAGATGTGCAATTTCCGGTCTATATGGGCATTTTGTCGATGTGGGGCGTCGGGGTCACAGTGGCATACATCTTCGGCATTGCCCTTGGGTTTGGCCTTGTCGGCATTTGGCTGTCGTTCATCGCCGACGAATGGTTGCGCGGACTGTTGATGCTTCGGCGCTGGCAGTCGCGCGTCTGGATGAAAAAGACGGTGGCGCCGCAAGCGAAAATGGCATGAAGCCTCCCGCCACGAAAATAAGAGCTGCGCATCAGCGCAGCTCTTATTCTTTAATATGAATGCCGTAATGGTCAAACCAAACGTGCACTTGGCCAAGGTAGGCAAGCAGTTGCGGACCGGTCATCAGCTGTCCAAACCAAGGCACCTCGAATGACTTCCCTTCCGATTCAACGAGCGCCGTCAACTTTTCCGCGTCAAAAAACTCGTGTAAAATCGAAGAACGGTCGCGAAGCAGCTGTTCAAGCCATTGCTTCACCAGCTTCGTATACAATGGATGATGCGTTTTCGGGTACGGGCTTTTTTTCCGATAGAGCACCTCCTCCGGAAGCAGCCCTTCCAACGCCTTGCGCAAAATGCCTTTTTCGCGGCCGCCGTACATTTTCATTTCCCAAGGGATATTCCAGACATATTCCACAACCCGATGATCGGCAAACGGCACACGCACTTCCAAGCTCGCTCCCATGCTCATCCGGTCTTTTCGGTCAAGGAGCGTCGTCATAAACCAAATCATATTTAAATAAAACAGCTCGCGCCGCTTCGCTGCTTCCGCACTTTCCCCTTCCAGGCGCGGCACTTCGGCAATCGTCTGTTCATAGCGCATTTGCACGTAATCGTCGAGGCGGAGCTTTTGCCGCCATTCTTCCTTTAACAACCCGATGCGCGCCTCAATCGAGCGCATCCATGGAAATCCTTTGCGCGCCAAATCGTCCGGGCGATGAAACCATGGGTAGCCGCCAAAAATCTCATCGGCGCATTCTCCAGACAAACTGACGACAAACTGCTCGCGAATTTGTTTGCAAAACCAAAGAAGCGAAGAATCGACATCGGCCATGCCTGGAACGTCGCGGACGATGACGGCTTCATGCAAATGGCGGAACAGTTCTTCTTGCGTGATCACGCAGCGATGATGAACCGTTTGAAATTTGTTTGACACCTGTTCGATAAATGGCGCATCCGTGTTTGGTTGAAAATCGTTGGCTTTGAAATACTGGTCGTTTCCTTCATAATCGATCGAGTAGGTGTGCAGCGGCCCTTTTCCATCTGCCGCGAAAGCATTGGCGGCAATCCCTGTAATGGCGCTTGAATCGACTCCACCGGATAGAAATGTGCAGACCGGCACATCGGAAACGAGTTGGCGCGTGACCGCATCCGTCAATAGAAAGCGCAGCTTTTCGACCGTTTCCTCGAACGAATCGCGGTGGACGTCGCTTTCGACATTCCAATACCGCCAAATGCGAAGCCCGCTGCGAGAGAACGTGAGCGCATGTGCCGGGCGCAGCTCTCGAATGCCGTCAAACACACCGTGCCCCGGTGTGCGCGACGGTCCGAGGCCGAACACTTCGGCGAGTCCTTCATAATTGACTTCTGCCTTTACATCGGGATGGGCCAAAATGGCTTTCACTTCCGAGCCGAACAGCAGCCCCCCGCCATCTTCTCGATAAAACAAAGGTTTTACTCCGAGACGGTCGCGCGCCATAAATAACAGCTCGCGCTCCCCATCCCAAACGGCGAAGGCAAAAATGCCGTTGAGCCAATCGACGCATTTCTCCTTCCATTCCATATATGCGGCAAGCAACACTTCTGTATCGGAATGACCATCAAATCGATAGCCTTGGCGCAACAGTTCCTTGCGAATGTCTTCCGTATTATACAGCTCGCCGTTATAGACGATCGTATAACGATGTCCGTTTTTTTGCCGGACCATCGGTTGTTTGCCGCCAGCCGGATCCACGACGACAAGCCGTTTATGGCCGAAGGCGACATGAGTGTCCAGCCACGTATTTGTATCATCCGGTCCACGTTTGGCGAGCGTCTCTGTCATGCTGTCAATGACCGTCCGCTCGCGGCGCAAATTGCGCCCGAAATGGACCCAGCCAGTGATGCCACACATACGAACCAATCCTTTCTTTCATCGAAAATGGCAAATGAATCTGTTCCGTTCCACCGTTCTTTTTCCTTGCGGCCGCTCCCGGTGATCGCCTTCTCCGCATCGGCATGATTCCATTCTATGCACCCCCCGTCATTTCGATGAATTGTCCGATGCCGCTCTCCACACGAATAAATGAGCAAAAAAATGGAAAAACAGAGGAGTACAAGGAGGATGAGAGACTTTGAACATCGAAGAACGATTGCAATGCATTGTGGAACAACCGCGGGCGTATGTGTATGGGACAGTGGAGTTCGTCAACAATGAATGGATCTTTTTCGACGACGAAGAAGAGGAAGCCTCTTTAGTAGAAGAAATTGCCGAGCAAGGCATCGAATGGTTTCATTGCGGACATTGGCTGTCCGGGCAATGGCAGGATCAGGGCGCGGTCGCCACGGATCTTGGCGTCTTTCCCCTCGAAAACGGCGATCGCATCCGTTTCCGCAAACGGCTGACTTATGCCTATCAACAATGGCTCGCCGCGCTTCCTGATTCAACCTTTTTCCAGTTTGTTCAATGGCTGAACAGCCTCGGATTTTCGCTGTATGACTGCTTATATTGCTACAACGGCCTATTGTTTGCCAAATCGTCTGGCGTGAATTTCATCATTTATGACAACACCGAACAAATTGGAAGCATCCACCATTATTACGAGCGCGGACGGGCGTCAAGCGACCGTTTTGAAATCACATTAAACAGCGGTGAGCGAGCCATTTGCGCCCAAATCGGCTGAATCGCCTGTTGATCCTCACGTCGTCGAAGTCCAACGGCGAGCTGTCAATGTTTTTTTAACGGCCATCCTTCCGCCCGAAGCGAAGCCTAGCAGCCGTTTTGCTTCAGGCGGAGTGCCGACGGGCGACAGCTGTCAACCGACGCGGGCGGGGGATCACTTTTGCTTTTCCGTCACATACTGCATCACTTCTTCAGCGAGAAGCGGCGGACAAAACACGTATCCTTGCGCATACGTGCATTGCAAATCGCGAAGCCGGTTGAGCTGTTCCGGCGTTTCCACCCCTTCGGCGATCGTCTCAAGCCCCAACCCGTGTCCCATCGTAATCATCGCCTTGACAATGGCCTCATCGGAAGCGTTGGCATGCAATTGTTCAATAAAGGCACGGTCAATTTTCAATATTGTCGCTGGCAACCGCTTTAAATAATGGAACGAGGAATATCCGCTGCCGAAATCATCGACGGCGATGCCGACGCCAAGCTTCCTCAACTCGTCCATTGTCCGCATCGTGCTGGACAGATAACGGAGCATCGAATGTTCGGTCAATTCGAGATGCAAACAGGACGGAGACAAACGTGACTGCTTAAGCGCTTGTTTTACATTGTCTACAAACCGCTCGTGTTGAAACTGGACAGGGGAGACGTTGACAAAAATGGAAAGCCGGTTATTTCCTGTCATTTCCTGCCATTGTTTCGTCTGTCTGCAGGCGGTTTTCAGCACCCAGCGCCCAATCTCATGAATCAACCCGGTCTCTTCCGCCAAAGGGATGAATTCATCCGGCCGCACAAGCCCAAGCTTCGGGTGGCGCCAGCGAATCAGCGCCTCCGTCGCCTTCACCGCACCCGTATGTACGTCTACAATTGGTTGGTAGCAAAGAAATAATTCATTCTCTTCGATCGCCCTGCGCAAATGTCCGCCCATTTCCAATCGGTGCATTGCTTCTTCGTTCATTTGCGCGCAGTAGCGCTCCACTCGGTTGCCGCCGCCTTTTTTAGCCATGTTGACAGCCATATCGGCGTGCCTAAGGAGCGCATGTTCGTCCTCTCCGTCATCTGGAAACATCGCTAGACCAACGCTTGCTGTAACGAAAAATTCCTTTCCATCGTACACAATCGGCCGCGCCACTTCGCGCACGATGCGGAGCGCCGCTTCCGTCGCCGCCTGGACCTCTGTTTTGAGCGGAAAAAGCAAACAAAACTTGTCGCCATGAAATCGGCCAAGCTCCGCACTAGGCGGCAAGACGCGGCGAATGCGCTCGACAAGCTGGCGCAAAATGTCATCTCCGGCGTAATGGCCGACGCTGTCGTTAATCCATTTAAACCGGTCCAAATCGATCAAAGCAACTGCCATCTTTCGTCGCTTCTGCTTGGCTTTGTCCAGCTGTTCGGAAAACAATTCCATCCACTTTGCCCGGTTGGGCAAGTTCGTATCGATGTCGTAATATGCTAAATAAGAGATTTTCTCTTCCGCCTTTTTTTGCTCGGTAATGTTGCGTCCGATTCCGTAAATGCCGACCTTTTTGCCATCCACAATGATGGGAATGTTTTTCATTTGAAACAAAAGCCGTTCTCCCGACTTCGTCGGAATTTCCAAGTTATACGTTTGGATATTCCCCCGCAGCGCTCGGTAAAAATAGCGGGTGACGCGGGGAATATCATTCGGATGAATATACTTGAGCGAATTCGTATACAAAATCTCTTCTTTCTTGTAACCGAGCACTTGCTCAAAAGCGGGGTTGACGCTTGTCAAACGGCCGTGCAAATCTGTGGAATAGACAATGTCCGTGTTATGCTCAAACAACGATTTGTAGCGTTGCTCCGACATTTGCAGGCGGACGTGCAGCCGCTCCATGTCGCGGGACGATGTTGACATGAGCTGCGCCAATGTCATCATCCCTTCTGGCGGCGATGACCACGGTGACAGTAGGCCGCTCTCCGCCGAGGCCGCTGTTTCCGCCAGCGAAATGGCCGCAAATGCGGCCGGCCGCACCGCCGTATACGCATCTTTCACCAACACCTCGACGGCCGGAAACAGCGCTGCCTGTCCAAACACCGCAGCCACACCGTCAAACAGCGGGCGCGTATACCCACTCAGCGCCGCACTGTAGTAAAGCAGCATTCCTTCTGCTGGTTGCTTGGCTGTTTGCATCGCCACATCACGCGCGCTCCAGTAAAGGGACGCGGCATGAATATAAGCAAATCGCACCTTTTCTCCGTTATGGACATGGCCCCTTACGGCAACCGAGCCATCCTGGTTGACAGCGACAATCGGCAGGCAGACATCGCGTCCGTTCCGTTCGATAAGAAACGGAAATTCCATCCCAGAAAATGGAAGGTGTTCGATAAACTCTTTTCCTAAATACCGTTCCAAATAGCTCGACGCTTTTTGCCCGTTTAGCTCGTCAATCTGCTGATCGCGGCTTTTCGTGATGGAAAACGCCAAGCCAATCGGCTCCCATAAAAACGGTGCGGCACAGTGGCCGCGAAGCGCTGTTCCACTGAAAGAGACGGCGATTCCTCCGCGCTCAAGCCGACCGTCGGGCGAAAATAACACGCTGCCCTCGGGAAGCGCGCAGCCGATGATAACCATTCGTTCGTTTGCAAGCGGCAAATGGCGAAGCAAGGGCGGCAAAGCCGAGCGGTGATTCGTAAACAACAAAAGCAACGTCGTATCGTGACGAACGACCGCCTCCGCGATCAACGCCGCCAATCCATCCGGGCGGTCAAACTCATCAGCTGGCAGCGCCAACGACGAAACGGTTGAAGACGTCATCGACGCGACGCCAACAGCGAGATTCGCCTCCCCGGCCATTGGCAGCGGCCCTGCCATCCCAACCATATGGGCGTGCGGCCAACGACGGGCTAACGCGGCGGCCGCATGGCGCACTGCTGCCTCATCATTGCCCGCGATTTGGACAAACAACGGCTCATCCAAGGAAGAACTATGCTCCCTGAGCAAATGATCCAGCTCCTCGGCGCGGCGGCAGCAGAACCAACGCATAAACGATCATGCCCCCCTCCGCTGACCAATCGGGTCAGAAAATTCAAAAAAATGACATTTCTTTTACCATACCATATTTTCATCTTCAACAAAAGCGGCAACCAATAGAAGGCTGCCGCTTCGCTTTAGAATAAGTCAAAACCAAGCGGCAGCAGCAAACCAAGAAACAGCGTCACCGCAAGGGCAATGACCCATTGCGTCCATCTTGCCGCCGCGCTTTTCCCTTTTTTTTCAGCTGCTAAAACCATTTCCATCGCTCCGATCACCCACAGCCCGGCAAGCGCCTTTAGCCAATAAAGCGCAGATATCGAAGCAATGCTATGCAGCAAAAGCAGGCCCGTCACGATCGTGAGAATGTAAAACAGCCGCAACACCATTTGCACAATCTTGGCTTTGCCCGCCCCTTGCCGCTCCATCGACACCGCAAGGAAAAATAAAACAATCGTGATGAGCCAGCTCGTAATATGGGCATGCGTCAACGTCCATCCCTCCAACCATTCCTTGTTCCTTCCCATCATAGCACGGCGGGCGGACGGTTGACAAACTTCACGAAAACGAAAGACGCCCTTTCTTTCAAGAGGACGCCTTTCGAACATCAATGGGAGCTTCCTCACTTTCGCCGTTTACTCTCCCACTTTGTTGCGCAGCGTGCCGATGCCTTCCACCGTCACCTCAATGACATCACCCGTCTGCAAAAAGCGCGGCGGGTTCATCCCTTTGCCGACTCCAGCCGGCGTTCCTGTAGCGATGATGTCACCCGGCTCAAGCGTAATGCCTTTTGAGATCGTCTCGATGATCGATTCAATGGAAAAAATCAATTGTTTCGTGTTGGCTTGCTGGCGCACTTCGCCATTGACCCGTGTCTCGATGCGCAAATCGTTTGGATTTGGCACAAATTTGCTTGGCACGATCCATGGCCCCATCGGGCAACATGTATCCAAGCTTTTGCCGAGAAAATATTGTTGGTGCCGCTCCTGCAAATCTCTTGCTGTCACATCGTTGATGATCGTGTATCCAAATACGTAATCAAGCGCGTCTTCGCGGCGGATCGCCCGCCCTTGTTTGCCGATGACCACCGCCAGCTCCCCTTCATAGTCCATTTCATCCGTGACATCGGCATGGCGCAAAATCGTTTCCTCATGACCGATGACCGTTGTCGGCGCTTTCGTGAAGACGATCAAATGCTCCGGCACATCGGCGCCGCCGAGCTCCAGCGCGTGATCAACATAGTTTTTGCCGATGCAAAAAATGTTTTTCGCCGGCCGTGGGATCGGGGCCAAAAGACGGACATCACTGAGGCGATAAACGTACTCCGGTGCCGGGTGGCGCAGCGCCCAGTCAACTACTTCTTGTGCTCGGGTGAAAAACGCCTCCCCTTGGGCAATCGCCTCAAGCATAGTCGTCGGCATCGTCTCCGTCCCATCCATCGTCCGTTCGGCGCGGCGCAAATGAACCGCCCGGTCGTCTCCTTGCGGCACGGCTCCGACAAACGTTTCTCCATCGAAAAGTGCGGTGATCAGTTTCATCGTGTCTCTCTCCCTTTCTTTGTTATGCAGCGGACGCTTCGTGAGCTCTTCTCTCCCATCCGCCTTCGCCATTTTGGCGCGTTGAGGATGATATTCGCCATCGAGGCGAAAAAGTCCTGTTTTTGTAGAATTTTGTCTAAATTAGGAAATTTATCACTTATTTTCCCGAATCACTTTCTTTTTTCGTCGTGATATGTATAATAATCTTTAGTTTCCACTAGGGCATCGATTGCGACTTTCGTCATGCAACAAACGTCTTGCATCGACGCGGCATGCCTCAACCAACATTTCAAACGAATTGATGGTGAAGGAAATGGTTCTGTTGCAAATTGAAGAAAAACGACAACAAATGATCGAATTGGCGCTCACTTATGGGTTCACGGCCAAAGAGACGATCGAATGCAGCCAAGAGCTTGACCAATTGATCAATCAATATTTGCAGCAAACGAGGATTTTTGAATCGCCTTCCCCGTCCGTTCAGTAAGCGGGGGTTTTTATTGCCCCGGCCGGCGGCGAAACGGCGGCCGCGTTCCGTATGTCCCCCACCTCCACATCCACTCAACCGGGCCATAATGAAAACGCGCAAACCAAAAGCGGCTTATCCACACTTGAGTTGCATACAAGGCAAACGCAATCAACATCTCCTGCCATGCGCTTGTGCGTCCGTACCACCCAAGCCCATAACCGTAAAACAGCGACGTGCAAACGAGCGATTGCGCGAGGTAATGGGTGAGCGACATTTTCCCGACGTCTTGCCACCACCGCCAAGCGCGCTGCCAACTTGGTTTCCCGCAGATAAACACGGCTGCCGCCGCGTAGAACACCGCCAAAGCGGCGCCTCCGAAGCTGTCTTGGATGTACATTGTCAAGTCGTTGGCCGCAGCCCAATACGGAATTGTTTTCAGTGCTAAACCAAAACATAGCGCCCACCTCATCAGGCGGCGCAGCTTCGCAGGCGAGTGACGGTCGGCTTCAAGCCAACGTTGGTCGGCGGCATAGCCGCCAAGCAAACAAAACGGCAGCACGGTCAACACCGTAAGCAAAAGCCCTCCATCGCCGTTGATATACATCCAGTCGTTCCACCGTTGCCAAAACACGTCACGAAACGTTCCGTTTCGATAATGGCGAACCGCCGCGGCCGCCGCGGTCTCGTGGCCGCCGGCTGTCTCCATTTCTCCGGCCAATACATTGAGAGTTAACAACAGCGCCATGAGGCCGTGAAAAAGAAAAAAGACGGCAACAGCCGCCGTCCGCCACCAACGAGGCGGGGCGGCGAAAAAGAAAAGCATGATGAACCCGGCGAGGGCGTAGGGGATTAAAATATCGCCAAACCAAAGGCCAAACGCATGAGCAATGCCGATCCCAAGCAAAAGAAAGAAGCGGCGCAAAAGAATCGGAATCGGCCGCTCCCCGCGGCTTTGGAGCCGGCGGAACATCATCACGGCGCCAAAGCCGAATAAAAAGGCAAACAGCGGATACGCGCTCGCTTCAAACAACACATCCACGACGGCAACGAAAACTCGGTCAAAATCACTGCCCTTGACGCCGTCGTCGTATAACGCCGGCGAGGAAAAATAACGCATGTTGACAAGCAAAATGCCGAGCAAGGCGAATCCACGCAACACATCCGCTGCGGCGATTCGCTCGGTCGATCTGATCATCGCTTTCTCCCTTCTTTCTACCGCCTAGCCGTCTGCGCAATCGGCGACGCCTTACGACCTTGCCGGCACGCCCGCCGCCTTATCCATTTCATTCGATGCGCTCTCCTCTGCCCGTCTGAAGGCGCATGCCTGTATCATCAGTTGACATAGCGGCCCGATTTTCCAATTGCATCCCAATATTGGCGGCGCAAGTGTACTTTCTGAATTTTTCCGGAGGCTGTTTTCGGCAGCTCATCCACAAACGTTACACCCGTGATCGCTTTGAAGTGGGCCAATTTTTCCCGCGAAAAGGCGATCAGCTCCTCTTCGCTCACCGTATGCCCGGGTCGAACGACGACGAACGCATGCGGCGTTTCCCCCCATTTTTCATGCGGCACGGCGATGACGGCCGCTTCAAGCACAGCCGGATGCTCATAAAGCGCTCCTTCGACTTCAATCGACGAAATATTTTCCCCTCCGCTAATAATAATATCCTTTTTCCGGTCGACGATATCAATATGCCCGTATTCATCGACGGTCGCCATATCGCCGGTATACAGCCAGCCGTCGCGGATCGTTGCGGCGGTCGCTTCTTCGTTTTTCCAATATCCTTTCATGACGCCATGGCTGCGGACAATCACCTCACCGATCGCCCGTCCATTCTTCGGCACTTCCTCTCCATTCTCGTCGACGACTTTCACCTCGCAGCCGATCATCGGATAGCCGGCTTTTGCTTTCAGCCGCTGCTTTTGTTCGGCAGGCAGTCCGTCAAGCTGTGGACGAATGAGCGAAATCGTGCTGAGCGGAGACGATTCGGTCATGCCGTACACCTGGATAAACTCCCAGCCGAGCTTTTCCTCAACGCGTGCGACAAACGCCGGCGGCGGCGCAGAACCGGCGATGACGACCCGCACGCCTTCCGGGACATCTGGTTGATATTGCTCATAATATTGCAGCAACATATTGAGCACAGTCGGAGCCATATGCATAACCGTCACCTGATGTTCCTTGACAAGATCAAAAATGACTTTCGGATCGACTTTACGCAAACCGATTTGCGTTGCCCCGTTGGCGGTGTAATAAAACGGAGCCCCCCAGCCGTTGACGTGGAACATCGGCAACACATGCAAATACGTATCGCGGTCGGACACACGCAAATGGTGCATCGTCACAAGCGCATGCAAATAGTTGTTCCGATGCGTCAGCATGACTCCTTTTGGGTTGCCTGTCGTCCCGCTTGTATATAGCAAGCTGCATATATCGTTCTCATCGATCATCGGGCGCGGAACCGGCGCTGACGACTGGGCGGCGAGCCATTCTTCGTAAGCGGTTTCATCAATCGCCGCCTCTGTTTTATGGTGGACAATGATCTCCTCGACCGTTTCAAGCTTGTTTTTGACCGGTGCAATCAGCCCGTACAGCTCCTGATCCACAAACAACACTTTCGTTTCGCTGTGATTCAAAATAAAAACGTAATCATCCGGTTTCAGCCGCGTATTCAGCGGCACCATCACCCCTCCCACTTCAAACACACCGTAAAACCCTTCGAGCATCTCGAGCGTGTTGGGCGCCAAGTACGCCACGCGGTCGCCTTTGCGAACGCCAAGCCCCCGCAGCTCGTTGGCAAGCCTCGACACTCGTTCGCCAAGCTCACGATACGTCACCGTCCGCCCCGAACAAATCATGGCTGTCTTGTCCCCATAGAGAGCCACGGCGCGATCGAAAAAGTGATGGAGCACGAGCGGCGCATTCATTCTCCCATCCCCCTGTTTTATGTTTTAGAAAATTCACAATTGTATTATATAACAAAGATGGCATAAAGAAAAAGAGGGCCGTCCCAAAAGTCGTAAAATGACTTTTGAAGTCAGCCCTCTTTCTTGGATAGTCCACTCCATTGCGCCAAAAAAGAACCTGGTTTCTTCTTTTTTCCAAAAACGAACGCTAGGGGAGTCGTCTCGACAATAGCTAGTTATTTCCTTTCACCCCGGCGTCCAAGACATCCGGATCGACCGTATTCGTGACGCTGCAAAACGTATTCGTTTGCAAGAAATCGCCAGTATTGCCGCCGCCGGCACCTGAGTTTGACTTCGTGGTGCTTTTCGGAGCGATTTGCAGCACATCGCCCATGTTGACAGTGCCATTGCCGCTTACGTTCGTCACTTTGATCCCACCAATGACGATTGCTGGCATCCCCTTTCCCCTTCCTTTCTGCCCGTTCCCTTTCTTTATCATACGCGGGAGCTGCTTTCCTCAATTGGACTCTCACCCCGCATTGAACCGTTTTTTCTCCGTTTTCATACAATAACGATAGCGACACGACGAAAAAGGAGGGGGCTCTTCATGCCTTCATTTATCAGCGGTCCAATTAAAATCACCCATGTCAGCGGCGACGGCACGGTGAATTTCGGCGACGTCTTGCAAATCACACCAAAGAGCACGTTGAAATCCAATACCGGCTCAGGCGGCGGCAACAACGGGGACTTCCTGCAGACGAATACGTTCGTCAGCTTTACAAACACCGGCGATCCGGATGTGTTCGACTCAAATAATGCCGCCAACAATTAAAGCGAACGTTTCGCAGCTTGCGCCCATACACTAGTATCAACGAAGAAAACAAGGAAGGGAGCATGCCCACATGCCGGCTTTTGTCGGAGTCGTCAAACTGAACAGCATCGGAAGCAGCGGCGTGTTCCATATTGGCGATGTGTTTGCGATTTCCCCGCAAAGCGTGACGAAAACGTTCGCTGGCGCCGGTTCGTTTAACACCGGCGACGGGCTTCATATCTATAACTATTACAGCAATACCAATACGAATGACGCCGATGTCGCCGATGAAAATATCGTCGGAAACGTTTGAAGGAGGAGAAGGAGGGTGCACGTTTACATCAGCCAAAGCATCTGCATCCACCAGTTGCGGATCGGCTCGGTCACCAATTCATCTGTTTTGCAAATCGGCAGCGCCGGAAGCATTCAAGCGCTCTCAACGCTTGCCAACACCGGCGGATTCACCGGTCCGGCCCCACAGGCGACCGTGCCGCCCGGTGCATCCGCTCCTCTCGTTCCTCTCCATTCAGCCACCCGCTAAATTCAGCGAAAAAAAGTGATGAGAGCGAAAGGCCGTCCATATATTGAAGTAAGAGGGCTCTTTGGAGAGGATGATGGTGCACAATGAGCATTTACGAGTATTTCGTCAAGCTGCACCGCTATTTATTATGGCAAACAAAAAAAATACGGGATCTGGAACGCCGTCTCCACGCACTCGAAGCCCGGCTTCGGGAAATGGAGGCTCAGCCGCGCACATCGATCGAACGAATTGAATATAAATTTGACCAGCTCAAAGTGGAAACGCTCGAAGGAACGCTAAACATCGGGATCGCTCCGCCCGGAGCCGGCGGTACAATTGAAGACTTTGCCGTCGAACCGGTCAAAACCGTAATTCCAAAGCCGGAACCGGTGCTGTTGCGCCCGATTCAAGAAAAAGTGGCCGCCTATCTCAACGGGGAAGCGTCGGAAACGTTAAAACGCCTTGAGCAGCAATACGGCCGCCGCCTCGACGATACGTACCGCCAGTTCATTTTGCAAGACATCGCCCGGCAAACAGACGAACGCATCCGCTTCTATTTGCAAGAGAAAGCCAACCATGGCTACGTTCCGTCCGGCGACCGCGATGAAGCAGTCGAAAATGAAATTTTTCAAAAAGTGAAAGCCGATATCGAACAATCGCTCGATGCGTTTTTGAAACATTTGCCTTCAAAGGAGGGATAGACGTGAATTATACAGTGATCAATCGTCATCTGCATGTTGGCGACATCCGCCTCGTGGCCGTCGCCAGTGCCTCGCTGTTTTTAATCGGCGACGCCGATGCGATTCACTTGTCATCAGCGTTTGACACACCGCCTGAATCACTTATCATCGGCCCGTTCGTCCCGCTTGTGCCGGCCCGAGGGGATACGCCGTGAAACGAACGTCAGTAGTGCAGGCATTTCATGCGGAAACGCTGATCATTGGCTCCGTACTGCAAATCGGCGACTCAGAGCGAATTTCCGCCCGCACGCGCTCCTTTGCCGTTCAGCGGCAATATGAACTGTTTTTTGGCCCAGAAGGAGAACAAATATTCCCTGTTTTTGCGAAGCCGATCCCGCGCTGGATTTCTCCACCGCCGGCAGCCGCACGCCAAACGCTCCATGAGTCCCCGGTCATTTCCGTTCAGTCTGTGCGCGTGCTCGCCATTTCTTCGTCCGCCATCGTCCATATCGGCTCGACCTCGACAGCGGAGGCAGAGGCAAGAATTAAACATATCCGCCAGCTGGCCGGCTCTGAGTCGAGCGCGCCAACAAGAGGGAGGGATTTATAATGCCTTCGTTTGTCGGCCCAATTAAAATCAACAACGTCAGCAGCGGAGCTGTCGTCCAAATGGGCGACTGTCTGTACATCGCGCCGAAAGTCGCCACGAAAACGCAAGCCGGATCCGGCGGGTTCAACACCGGCGATTTTGTGATGACGAACAACGCGATCAGCTTTACAAACGCGTTTGATCCAGATGTATCCGACCAAAACGTGGCCGCCAACAACTGAACGTTGCAGAAAACGAATCCCCTCACCTTTCACTTGCCAACATCAACCTTATCAGCCGAACGCTGCCGAAACCAAAAAGAGAAGGTGTCCCAAAAGGATCCGGACACCTTTGCTTATTTACCTCTATCTAAAAAACCATACATTGTGCTTGATCGAAAGGAAACCAACCTTTTGCGACCGCCTCCCTCCATTATTTCCCAAGAGCCCGTTCAGCTCAACGGGCTATCCATTTACAGATCAGCGAGCGAGAAAGCCCGCTCCTTGAGGGGTGGGATGAAAGCGAGCCGTTTTCTTCATATTATTGAATGATGATGAAAAAAGCGGTATCATGTAATCGTCGCAAGGAGGTGAATCCATGCCGACCATCACACTAAGGCTGGAGCTGCACAACCCAACGAAAGTGAAACAGGGCATGTATGAACGGATGACAGAAGTGAATACCGCGTTTGCCAATTGGCTGTTGAATCATCCCGAGCTGAATCAAGCGACGAGCAAACTATTTAAAGAGTTTTCGTCGCAGCGGTTTCCTTCCGCTGTCGTGAATCAGACGATTCGAGAAGTGAAGTCCCAAAAGAAAAACCAGAAAACAAAGAAGTTTCGAACATTATGGTGTTGCTTTAACAATCAAAACGTGAAGGTGGAAAAGAAAGGAGAGTTCTACACGGTTTCCTTCCCCACACTGGAGAAGCGAATTGGCGTGCCGGTCGTCACGCGCCCCTATCAAGAAGCATGGCTGAATCGGCTGCTCGATGGAACCGCTAAACAAGGGGCAGCCAAGCTCTACAAAAAGAGAAAGAAATGGTACTTGGCGATCGCGATCACCTTTGACGTGAAGCCGCGGCACGAAACAAAGGTGATGGGCGTTGACGTTGGGCTTCGCTATATCGCTGTGGCCAGCGTGGGAACGAAATCGTGGTTTTTCAAAGGGAACCAATGCGCCTTTGTACGCCGACGATATGCGGCTTTGCGAAGGAGATTAGGAAAAGCCAAGAAGCTCCATATGATTCGCAAAATCGGCCGTAAAGAGTCCCGCTGGATGAAGGATCAAAATCACAAAATCAGCCGTCAAATCGTGAATTTTGCGCTCGCCAACGGTGTTGGCGTGATTCGAATGGAAGAGTTGACGGGGATTCGCAAGCGGGCAACATCGGCCAAAGAAGCGGGGCGAAGCCTTCATGCTTGGGCGTTTCATCAACTGCAAACGATGATTGCCTATAAGGCGGAAATGGCGGGCATTCGCGTTGAGTGGGTGAATCCAACCTACACGAGCCAAACGTGTAAATGTGGTTATCGAGAGAAAGCGAACCGAAACGGCATCCGCTTTCGATGCCAAAGGTGTGGATACACTCTCCACGCCGACTTGAATGGCGCCATCAACATCGCCAAAGCGATTTCGGGCTTCGCCGTCTAACCTAGCGCACTGGTCACAGGTGCGCCGCCCATGGGGGTACATCTTAACCCGATGGGACGGGGTGATGGCACACCCCTGAACTTGGGCGTTGTCCGAACCAGAAATGGATGAGGACGTGAGCGACCCAAGAATCCCACGCCTTTAGGCGTGCGGAGTGTCAAATCATTTCCAGCCAGACGCGCGTGCCACGTCCGGACGGTTCAGCCGGTTCGACGATGAGCCGTCGCGGCAGACGGTTGCGAATTTCTTGAACATGACTGATGACGCCGACCGCTAGTTGCTCGGTATGTAGCTTTTCCAAGGCGGAAATGACCGTCTCAAGCAGCTCAGCGTCGAGGGTGCCAAACCCTTCGTCCAAGAAGAAAAAGCGGAGCGGATACTCGCCGCGCAGCTGAATTTGCGCCGATAACGCCAACGCCAACGACAGTGACGTCAAAAATGTCTCCCCACCCGAGAGCGTCGATACCGGCCGTCTGACGCCGCCATTGGCATCATCGCGGATCAGAAACCCGCCTTGCGAATCCAATTCGAGCGAATACCGGTGCCGTGTCAGCCGCTGCAGCCGTTCCGAAGCCATGGCGGTTACTTGCTCGAGCTGCTCTTCAGCCATAAATTCGACAAAGCTGTTGCCGCGAAGCAGCGCCTGCAGCTGTTTATACCGCTCGATGCGCCGGCTGAGCTCCGCCTGCTTCTCCTCCAGTTCAACAAAGCGGCTATGTTTTTTTCTCAACTCTTCTACCTTCGCTTGAGCTGCCCCAAGCTGCTGCGTCATCGCCTCCACTTGCTCCTTCAAATCGGCGTATACACGCTGCATCGTCTCCCATTGTTCAGCGCTCACCGCCGCCCCCCCGATGGCGGCGGCCAGCTGGGCGAGGCGATGTTCGGCTTGCTCGATTTGGCGCCAATAGCGGCGGATTGCCTCATCCCATTCATCTCGCTGCGCTTTTTCCGCCTTCGCTTGCTTGACTTGTTCGGCATCGGCAAACATGGTGTCCAAAAGCGCGCCGCGCCAGCGAGCGAGCGCCTCTTCTTCGCGGCGGACGCCTTCTTCCCACGCCTGCTTGGCTGCTTTTGTTTCGCTTTCAAGCATTTGATATTCCCGCTGGGCTCGCTGCCAAGCCTCATACGCCTGTTGCTCGCCGTTTTGCAGCTGGCGCCATTCGTCCTCCGCCTTCTGAAGCTGCACGGCCGCAGGACCTTCCCCCGCCTTCTCGCCCCGTTGCCGCTCATATTCGTTCCATTGCTGCTGTTTGGCGCTAATCAGCGAGTCAAGACGCACCCGCTCCGTCTCAAGCCGGCTCCGCTCTTTGGCCGCTTCCTCTTTCGCCCTCTGTTTTTCCTCTAAAAACAGCACGCTGTCCTCCAGCCGTTTTTGCACGTCGCGCCGCACGTTTTCCCGTTCACGCAGCTGTTCATACACCGCATCGATCGTCTCAAGCGAAAGGAAAGGATACATCTGCCGCCATTGCTGTTCAAGTTGCCGCCGCTCTTCCTCCAGCCGCTGCTTTTCAACTTGCAGCGCTTCGATGTCCGCCGCTATCCATTGGCACGCTTTCTCCGCTTCGCGCCGCGCTGACTCGGCTTCATTCCATTGGGCAAGCACCCGGTAGACCGCTTCTTTCAATTCAATGACATCTTGCGCAAGCGCCCGCACTTCCACAGTGAGGTCGACGGCCTCCTCCACCGAGCGGCTTTCGGCAAACACAAGCGGCGCTTCATGGCCTACCGCCAGCTCGGCAAGCTGCTCGAGCTGCGCCTTGAACGAAATGATCGTTTGCCAATCTTGTTCATACCGCTGCCACTCTGCCTCAAGCTCGGACAGACGCTCAAGTTGGACATCGTGCGGTGCGGCGGCCGGATGCGGATGCTCGCGCGATCCGCACACTGGACACGGCTCGCCGGGACGGAGCCGCTCAGCCAAGGCAGAGGCGAGTTGCGCCGTCCGCGCTTCCTCCGCTCGCTGCCGCTCCGCCTCCATGGCTTTCTGGAAAGTATACAATTGTTTTTCAGCATCCTGCTGCCACCAGCAGACGAAACGATACGTCCGCTCCACACGCCGGAACAGCTCTTGAAGCCGGGAGCCGACAGCGGCTGATCGGCGTTCCCGCTCCAACTTTTCCTCTTTCGCCCGACGCCAAACGGCCTCCTTTTGCTGAAGTTGGGCATCGACGCGAGCGATGGCTGACGCCGCTTGCTCAATATGCTGCTTCTGCCTGTACGCCCGCTCTGCCTCATCTTTTCCATCCAGCGCCTCTTCATGCTGTTTCAGTTCTTCTTTCAACTCCCGCTGCCGCTTCGCGCCGCGCTCATACCAGACCGACGCCTCTTCAAACCGGCGTGCAGCTGCCTTCTCCTGGGCAATGAGTCGCTTCCTCTCTTCACTAAGAGCTGCGAGCTCCTGTCCAAGCACTTCCATTTGCTGCTCAAGCTGCGCCGCCTGCCGCAGCCGTTCCATCTGGACGAGCAATTCCGGTTCGCGCTGCGCCTTTTCTTGGCGCGCCCGTTCATAACGCCGCGCCGCTTCTTCATAGCTCAATTGGGCTTCCTCTAACCGACGCGCCAGTCCTTCATACCGACGAAACGCCTCTGCCCGCAAGCGACATGCCTGCTCGCACTGCTCCCAATACGGCCATATGCGCTCTGCTTGCTCGGCGCGCTCCTTTTTCGCCTCAAGCTCGCGGATGACGGATTCATGTTGGCGCAGCGCGGCGAGCTCTTGTTCGACCGCTTCTTTTTCTTGCTGCCACGCCCATCGTTGTTTTGTTCGTTCCACATCTGCTTCGACTTCCTCAAGCTCTTTTTTTCGCTTGGCAAACAGCCCCGCGAGCTCCCGCACATCCGCCTCTGCCTGCTCGAGCGCTGCTTTTGAAGCATCGCCGAGCCCCGCTTTTTCCGCTTCGATTTTTTCCCATTCTTGCTCAGCGGCGGCAAGCCGGTCTTTCAACTTTTTATTCAACTGATCGCCATACCGCTCAAGATGGAAGAGGCGCTGCAGCATTTGCCGCCGCTCCGACCCTTTGAGCGATAAAAACTCGGCAAATTTTCCTTGCGGCAAGACGACCGCCCGGGTGAAATCCTCCATCGTCAAGCCGAGCAATTGCTCGATCGCCTTGTCCACCTCCGATAGTTTATCGGCGAGCACGACCGGCTCGGACCGATGCTCGATCAGGCGGCAAACGGCGCTGCGCGTCCGCCATTCGTCCACTTTTTTTAAGCTTCGTTCGACTGTATACCGTTTCGCTCCTGCCGCATTTTCCAGCTCAAACGTAAACGAGACAAACAACTCTTGCTCCGCGTGGTTGATGATCGCCTGCGTGCGGTTGGCCGCCCGCTCGACGCTGCCGAACAAGGCGAGCGTCATGGCGTCTAAAATCGTTGATTTGCCGCTTCCAGTCGGCCCGAAAATGCCGAACACACCGCCCTCACACAGTGCGGTGAAATCAATCGTCTGCTTTTCACGAAAGCTATGAAGCCCGGCGATCGTCAGCGAGATCGGCTTCATTCTCCCTCCCCTTCCTTCTCTTCTTCCGCCGCCAGCTCCAAAAAGAGGCGGACAAGCTCTTCATCCGGCGTTTGTCCCCCAGTCTGACGTTCGTAAAAGCGGTGAAACATTTCTTCAAGTGAAAGCGGCTCGCGGCTCATTTCCATCATCTCTTCCACCCGATTGGGAAACACCGGGCGAATGTGGACAAATCCGGGATGAAGCTTACGCAGCCGATCAATTTCTTCCATTGTCAACGACTCGGTCACATGGATCTCCAAATCGATCCAGCTTGATCGGTCTCTTCCTTCCTCACACCAGCGGTATACTTGAGCGAGCCCCTCTGTCGCCTTCCAACGGATGAGCGGTTTGCCAGCAGCGAGCGGTATCTCCGCCACCTTGGCCGCCCCGCCTGGATGCACGTCAACGACCGTGACCGATTTGGCTTGACCGGCTTCGGAAAAGCTGTACGCCAACGGCGAGCCGGAATAGCGCGCGGCCGTCTTTGCCTGCTTGACATCCTGCGGCCGGTGCAGATGGCCAAGCGCCACATATTGCGCGGCTTTCGGCAGGCTCTCAGCCGCCACCGTATAAGCGCCGCCGACTTCAATCGGCCGCTCGGAATCGGACGTACGTCCGCCAGCAACGTAAAGATGGCTCATCGCGATATTGACGGTCTCCGCCGTGAACGAGGCGGCCATCGCCGCTAATAGGGCGCGGATGCGGTCATCGTACCGATCGCGCATCGTCGTCTCCTTACAGTCGGATGACAACAGCTCGGCGAGGCGCGATTCGGACGGATAGGCCAACGGAGCAAGCATCATCGTTTCGCCGCACGATGGAACGTCAATCCGGCAAACAGCCGCTTGCGGGCGGCCGAAAAGAAAAATGTTGTGCGCACACATCAACGTCCGGGCAGCGCTGATCCGGTCGGGGTGGTCGTGGTTGCCGCTGATGACTGCCACCGGGCGGCGTCCTTTGTCGGACAGGCGGGCGAGGCTTTCATAAAACAGTTGTTCCGCAGCCGCCGGCGGATTGACGGAGTCGAATACGTCGCCGGCCACAAGGATGATGTCGATTTGTTCTTTCTTGACAATCTCCACAAGCTCATCAACAAATGCCTCTTGCTCGGCCATCCGACTCCGCCCCTCGAGCGTTCTCCCAAAATGCCAGTCCGCGGTATGCAAAATCCGCATTCTCTCTTTCCCCCCTTGCATCACTCAACAGCCACAACAAACCCGCCGTCAAACGAATACAAATAGCATTCCGCCACCGGCGCACGCCAAATTTGCTCGATGGCCCGCCGGTACAAGCGCATTTGCGTCCCGTAGCGGCCGAGCAGAAAACGAGCCGCTTCTTCCTTTTGCCCAGCAAAACGGTGGACGACTTCATCCGTTTTATAGTCAATCATCACATAGCCGCATTCGTCGACAAACACGCAGTCGATCACCCCTTGCACGAGGACGCGCCGGCCGCTTTCCGTCCCTTCGCCGCCGTACAGTTCAGCCGCTTTAAGCCCCAAGCTGAACGGCACTTCACGGTGCACTTCGCGGGCGGCGCAAAGGCGGCGGCCAAGATCTGCAGTGAAAAAGGCAGCGATGGCCGCTGGATCGACCACCTCTGCTTGTTCTGCCGACAGCAGCTCTTTTTCGACAAGGCGGACGATCTGACTGCGGATCGACGATTCATCAAGCGGCGCCTGCAAATCAAGATGGCGCATGACGATATGGAGCGCCGTCCCTTTTTCGGCCGGCGTCAATGTTTTCTCCTGCATGAAACGCGGTCGAGAAAACACCGGAGCCGTCCCTTGTCGCGGCCGCCATTCGTCCGCTTGCTCGCCAAAGAGCACGCGATGTTCTTTCAGTTCTGACACCGATTGCTTGGCGCGCACGGCCGTTTCTTTCTCATACGAATACCGCCACAACAAGCGGCGTTTGACCTCCTTCCGCCACCCTCCTTCTACGGGAACGGGTCGTCCTTGTTCGAGGGCAAGAAGCACGCCGCCATCCATCTCCTCCCTCGCAGCCTCTGCGCCGCGCAAATCGGCGGCCGGCACGATGGAGACACGCCATACAGACGGGTGGGAGGCGACCTCTTCAGGCGCCTTCATTCCCGCAAGCGCCCCCCCATCACGATGACGGATGAGCGCCCGGCCGATCCAATCCAAGTAGGAGCGGGCCGAAGCCCGCACATCGTCGGGGAGAAGCCAGCCGCGTTCCGAAGCAGCGCTTTTCCATTTTTCAATCTCCTTGGCCGCATCGTTGACCGACGCCAACAAATACAGCTTCTCTTTTGCCCTTGTGAGCGCGACATACAAAATGCGCATCTCCTCAGCGAGCAGTTCAAGCCGCTTTTTCGTTTGGATGGCCAACAGCGGCAGCGTGGGATAACTGATGCGCAGCCGCGGGTGGACAAAGCGGGCGGCAAAACCCAGCTCTTTATCAAGCAAATACGGGTGATGCAAATCGCGCGTATGAAACGAACGCGCAAGCCCGGCGAGAAACACGATCGGAAATTCCAATCCTTTGCTGCTGTGAATCGTCATGATGCGCACGACGTCTTCCTGCTCGCCGAGCGGCCGGGCCGCCCCTAAATCGTCGCCGCGCTCTTGCAGCCGCTCGATGAAGCGAAGAAAGCGAAACAAGCCGCGAAACGACGTCGACTCGTACTGCCGCGCGCGGTCGTACAAAGCGCGCAAGTTCGCCTGCCGTTGCCTGCCGCCCGGCAGTGCGCCGACAAAATCGTAAAATTGCGTATCGCGGTACAGCAGCCAAATGAGATCAGCTAATGAGCGGCGGCGCGCCATCGTACGCCAGCCCTCGAGCCGCTCTAAGAAAGCCGCCGCTTTCCTTTGGGCGTTGGCCTCCTCTTCCGTTTCCGCCGGCTTTTGCCGAAACGAACAGAGCGCTTCATAAAACGTGCCTTTTGGATCGGCGAGGCGAATCATGGCGAGCTCATTCTCGTCAAAACGAAAGAGCGGCGACCGGAGCACCGCGGCGAGCGGAATGTCTTGGTACGGGTTGTCGATCACTTTTAACAGTGAGAGCATGATCGAAATTTCCGTCGCCTGAAAATAGCCGGATGACAAATCCGCGGCCGCCGGGATGCCTTGCGCCTGCAGCTGCTCGATCATCTGCGGCGCATGCGTCATCGAGCGGACAAGGATGACGATGTCACGGTACATGGCGCGCCGCGGCTGCCCGCTCGGACGATCGTATACATAAAACGGAGCGGAAACGATCTCTTTGATTTTTTTCGCCATCAGCCGCGCCTCGAGCTCCGCCGCTTCCCATTCAGCCGCTTCCTCTTCGTCCTCTTCCGCCGCACGCTGCCGGTTGATGATCATAACTTCCGGCGCCGCATCCTCCCCTTCCGGGTAATCAGCGCCGTATTTCAACTGCGCCGCTTCGTCGTAAACCATTTCGCCGACGGTTTCCCCCATGAGTTGCGCAAACAGAAAATTCGTCCCGTCAAGCACTTCGCGGCGGCTGCGGAAGTTGCTCGCAAGATCGATTTTCATCCCCCCTTCTTCTCCGTCTGCGGTGAATCGTTTGTATTTGTCCAGAAACAGCATCGGCTCGGCAAGGCGGAATCGGTAAATCGACTGTTTCACGTCGCCGACCATAAACAAATTGCCTGTTCGTTCGCTCCCTTTTTTCACCAGCTGCAAAATCGCTTCTTGAACGAGGTTCGTATCTTGATACTCGTCAACAAGCACTTCATCAAACTGCGCCTGGTATTCCAAGGCGGCGGGGGAAGGCTGCCATTCGCCCGTTTCCGGATCGCGCCGCCGCAAAATATGCAAACAATAATGTTCCAAGTCAGAAAAATCAACGATTCCTTTTTCCCGTTTCACCGCTTGGAACATGACGGCAAAACGGCGGACAAGGTTAGCGATCGTTTCAACGATCGGCTTCATTTCCCGCATATGGCGGAGCCAAACGGATGGATCGAGCGAAAACACATTGTCGCGCAGCGCCTCCACTTTCTTTTTCGCCTGATCACGCAACGATTTGGCTTCGTCGATCAGCCGCTCGTCATAGTCCTTGCCGCGGCAGGCCGGCAGCCGCCCAAACGACAGCGCCTTTAGCGCGCGATGCAGCTCGGCCCACGGTCCAGAAAGACGCGTTTCCAAATCAGCGATCATATCTCGATCTTCGCGCAGCCGCTCCGCGTACGGACGCGGTCCGCCCGGCTCTTCAGCAAGCTCAAGCGCCCTTCGGATCAGCCGTCTGGCCGCCGCCAGCTCCATCGCAGCATGTTGCGCGATATAGCGGGCTGCTGGCAGCGTCTTTATATCTGTTCGTTCATCGACATCATACATCGAGGTCAAACCGGCCAACCATTCATCTGGTTCCGGATGGGAGCGGGAAAATTCATAAAGGGCGACAATCATCTCCTGCAGCTCCGCATCGCTCCGGTCGCCCGTATAGGCATCGACGACAGCGAAAAACCGCTCGTTGTCCGGCTTTCCATATTCCTCCTCAAGCAGCTCTTCAAGGACATCCTCTTTCAACAGCTCGATTTCCGTTTCATCCGCGATGCGAAACGACGGATCCAAATCAAGCAAATAGTAATATTTGCGAATGACATCCAAGCAAAAGGAATGGAGCGTCGAGATCGCGGCGCGGGGAAGCAGGCTGAGTTGACGTCGCAAATGGAGCGAATGCGGACGCTTGGCCAATTCCCGCTCGAGCGCCTCGCCGATTCTTGCTTTCATCTCCGCGGCTGCCGCATTGGTAAAGGTAACGACAAGCAGCCGGTCGATATCGACCGCTCCTTCTTCCGCCGTCACTTTTTGAATGATCCGCTCGACAAGAACGGCCGTTTTCCCGGATCCGGCCGCCGCGGCGACAAGAATGTCTCGGCCGCCCGCGGCGATCGCCTTCCATTGTTCATCCGTCCATCGGCTCCCAGCCGGCTTCGGGCGAATCGTGGCGTTCATTTATCCTTCCTTCCCTTCCGCTAGTTTTTCGATGACCGCTTCCTTCGTTTGCGGGGCAAGCTTCCGGTATTCGTTGCCGGAGAGTGCCTCATCAAATTGGCAGACCGGTTTGAAAACGCAAAACTCGCACGCTGTTTTATCTTTCAACTTGTACGGGGCGATCGACACGACGCCGTCGGCGATTTGTCCGCCGATGTCGATGAACAAACGGCGGACATGCTGGCGGAGCGCGGCAAAGTCGGATGGACTCGCCACCGACGAACGCGAATGGATCGACCCGCTTTTCGTAAGCTGAGCGGGCACAATCAGCGACCATTGTCCGTCTTCCGTTCGGCCGTCCATCAACCGGATCGCCTCGACGTCAGCGAGCAACAGCCCGCGCATCCGAAACGGTTCAAGCAACTTTTTCGCCATTTCCACCTCATCATCCACCCATTGCTTCGCTTGAACGATCGGATTGTGGATGTGAAAATAAAGCACCCCGGCTGGCAAGGCCGGCTGTCCGACGAGCTGTTCGGCATACGTCAGCACGATGTCCAGGTAGGTGAGCATTTGCAGCGCCAAGCCGTAATATACTTCCGTCAAATCGAGCGTTTTCGCGCTCGATTTGTAATCGATAATGCGAAGAAGCACTCCTTGGCTGCTTTCCGCCTTATCGACGCGGTCGATCCGCCCAACAAGCTCCATCACTGTTCCGTCGGGCAGTCGAAACCGAAGCGGCGGCAGGTCGCCATTGGGGCCGAATGACAGCTCAAGTCCGATCGGAACGAAACCGCTCGCCCGCGCATGCTCACTTAACACATGGGTTGTACGGGCAACGACGTGTTTCAATTTTCGTTTCATATATTCATAGCGATGAGAGCTTGAGAGCACTTGCTGCTGGATGAGCGGGGCGATTCGCTCGACCGCTTCGGCCGACAGCCGTTCACAGTCTGGTCTTGACAGTTCGCGCCAATCAAGATGCTGTTCGCTCAGCCGGTCGGCGATTTGCTTGATGGCGGCATGGAACAATTGCCCAACATCCGGCGCCTCAAGTCGGAAAACGTTGCGCTCTTTCAACCGCAGCCCGTGCGATGCGAAATGGGCGTACGGGCATTTTTGAAACTGCTCCATGCGCGAGACGCTCGCCTGAATTTTTTTGCCGTACAGCCGCTGGCTCCACTGTTTTTTGAGCGGCGTCGCTCCGTTTGTATAAAAGAGCGCGGAGACGGCATGCCGCACCTGCTCCTTCCAGTCCCGATGGCCGATGAACGTGTTATACACATCCCACCAAAGCGGATCGATGCCGTAGTTGCGCTTCCATGCTCGGAGCTGGCTGATCAAATACGTTTGCGTCGCCCGCGGCGCGGTCACGAACGCCTCTGCTTTTTCTGCCGGGGCGTCGAACGGGTCGTTGCCGCACAGATGCACCGGCGCATGCGGAAACAGTTCCGTAAGCTGCTTGATGAGCGGCGACGGCATCAACGCTTTCCCTTCCCCATCAGCAAGCGGATATGTAACATACAGCCGCCGGCTCGGACAAACAAGTGCCAAGTAGACAAAAAACGGGTCATAAAACAGCTGCTCCCGCCCCCCTGGGGCGAGCGCCACCCCCAACTCACGCAGCTGCTCGCGCTCCACTTCCGCCATCAGCCCGTCTTCCTTCACTTTCGCTGGAATAACGCCATCGTTGGCGCCGATGACGAACGCATACTTGATGTCAATCAAACGAGAGCGATCAAGCTGAGCGACGATCACCTGGTCCATCGCCGGCGGCACAAGGGAGAACTCCAACCGATCGAGCCCAGCTTCGATAATCTTGACAAACTCAGCGAGCGGCAGTGATTCTGTCCCGAGCATTTCTACATATTGGTCAAGCAAATCGACGACGGCGTTCCACGCCTGTTCATGCTGGCGCGCTTCAACGAGGCGGCCGTCCGCTTCCGCTTGTGCGCTCATTTTCTCTAGTTTTTTTGGAATCTGCAATTCTTCCAAAAACAGATATAATGCCATACAAAACCCGCGTCCGTCCTCCGCCCGGCGCAGACGGCGCTCCAACCGGCGAAGCGGAGCGGCCAACGCCTCGCGCCATTCATTGAGCATGTCCTCAAACTGCCGCTCTTCGTCCGTTTGTGGTACGTTCAAACCGTCAAGCGCCTGATAGCGCCGATACGCCCAGCGCTCATTGTTTGTCCACTTATCCCCTTTGATTCCGTAAGCAAGCACATAGTTTTCGAGCTTGTCGGCCGCCTCGCGCCACATGTGCAGATCGCCGTCCGTTGGAAAAAGCAAATCCGTTTTCACCGCCCGAAACACCGCTTCATATCGCCAACGCGTCACGACCGTCTCTAAGGCAGCGCGCACGAGTTCAATGAGCGGGTGGTGGTGCATCGGTTCTTTTTCATCCATAAAATACGGGATCCCAAAATCAAAAAACACCGTTTTCACCAGATCGCGGTACGCCTCCGTCTGGCGGATGATCAGCGCAATGTCGCGATAGCGCGCCCCTTCATCGCGGACAAGGCGGATGATTTCGCGTGCGACCGCTTCGATTTCCGCTCGGCGATTGGACGCCTCATAAAGATGGACGGCATCGGTCTTTGCACCATATGGAAGCAACGGGCGTCGGTGAAATTGCGCCTCAAGATGAACGAGCGCCCTGTCTTCATGGCGTCGGTTGGCCGAAAGCACGATCGGCTCTTCGATCGCAATGTCATTGCTTAGCGCCAACTCCCTCAGCTGGCGATACGTTTGCGCCGGCAAATAAAAGAGATGAAGTTCGTCCGGCATTCCGTCGTCATACGGGCGGTCGATCGTCAAACAAACGGTGACGCGCCGGCAATGGCGAAGAAGCTGTTCGATGATCATATATTCTTGCGGCGCGAAATGATGAAAGCCGTCGATGTAAATATCGGCATCCCGCAAATAACTTGAGCGCGGAATATGCTCAGCGAGCAAGCGCAAATAATCTTCCGAATCAAGATAGTGGCCGATAAGACTCCGCTCAAGTTCCTCATACACAAGCGCGACATCGCTCAACTTGTCAGCGAGCAAGCGGCGGCCCGGCTGGCTTGGCCCATCCTCGAACGCCTTGGCATGTCGGCGGAGTTCGCCCGGCGTCAGGCAATACCGTTTGCATTCGGTGATCATTTCGTTCAGCTGCTCGATAAACCCATGTTTGTCCGCCGCGCGGCCAAACAGTTTCAGCTCTTGTTTGCGTTGCTCAATAATTTTGCGGATCATCATCTGCACACCAACATCATGAATATGGTACCGGGTCATGCCGCCTGTTTCCTGCAACACGCGCCAAGCGAGACGGGTGAAGCTGAACACTTGGGCGCGAATCATCCCGCCCACTCCCTCGGTATGTATCAACGCGTATTCGCATTGAAATGTCATTTGCTCCGGAACGAGATAGACGATCGCCCTTCCTTTTGGATCCTCTTGCAACTGGCGGCGAATTTCTTCGAGGCAGACAGCCGTTTTCCCACTTCCTGACCGTCCGAGCAAAAACCGCAGCGACATTGTATCCACCACCATTCGTTTCCTTTATTTGTTTTATTTTAGCACATACGTTCGCTTTTGGGAAGAAAAAAACGCCCTTCCGGCTGCGGGTTATATGGAGGCAATCTGAAACGTTAACGTTTGTTTCTTTTTGTGAAGCCAGCCGACATGTCAGCGACTGTCGGACGACTGAACAACCTCGCTTCGAAGGATCCATTTATTGGTCTCCGAAGCTTCACTTCGTTATAGAAGCGGAAGACTTCTTTCGAGATGAAGGTTAAAACTGAAAGGCGAACTGTTTAAACGGCCAGTAGCGAAAGTCCACCTTGCCGACAATTTGGTTGATTTTGACAAATCCAAAATGGCGGCTGTCCCAGCTGCTAAGCCGGTTGTCGCCAAGAACGAAAATGCAGCCGGGAGGCACCCGTGTTTTCCCGGTCACCTCCTCAAGTGTAAAATCCCCGGTCAGCCTGCCGTCAAGCAGCTTTTGTTTATACGGGCGCAAATACGGTTCGTCAACTTTTTTTCCGTTGACATACAAGATGTCATTTTTGTACGCGATCCGATCGCCAGGCAGGCCGATAACCCGCTTGACGTAATCTTCCTTTTTGTTGGCGTGAAAAACGATAATGTCGAACCGGCGAATAGGCCCGATGTCGTAGGAAAGCTTATTGACGATCAACAAATTGCCGCTCTCTAGCGTCGGCATCATCGATTTTCCTTCCACCACGTAATTGCTGAACACGAACAACCGAAGCGTGGCGACAACGCAAACGGCAACAAACCATGGCCATCGGCGGCCTCGTTTTTCTTTTTGCTTCGTCACTCCCCGCCCTCCTCGCCGCCTTGTTCTTCCGTCAACGAAAATCGCGCTTCCACCCGTTTTCCGGCGTACCAAAGCAACAGAACGACTGCGGCGATCATCGCCGTGCGCAGCGGCTGACGGATGAGCGCCTTCAAGTCATAGCCGATAAAACTGATGGTAAACACCATGATCATCTTTCCTAGCAGCACCGCCAATACAAACTGCTGGCGGCTGATGCGCGACAGTCCGGCAACAATATTGACAAGCGCCGATGGGGTGAACGGAAAGCAATACAACAAAAACAGCGGACCAAATCCGTGTCGCTCAATCCAATGCATAAACTGCCGCACTTTCGGGTGGCGGCGGATAAAGTGAAAAAAACGCTTCTGCCCCACTTTCCGCGTCAGCCAAAACACGATGAGCGAGCCAAGTGAAGCGCCTAGCCAAGAGATCAGAAACCCTTTCCATAGTCCAAACGCCGCTGCGTTCGCCATCACGAAGACGAACATGGGCAAAATGGGAAAAAACGACTCAAGCAACGTCGCTGCGATGCCGGGAAGCACGCCGAAAGAGCGGTATTGTTCGAGCAGGGAAAGGATGCTGTCGAGCGTGAACCATTGTTTGATTGTTTCCATATCCATGTCTATTCCCCATTCAAATGCCGTTTATATCTTTATTTTACACGTCCAGGCGCCTAATTTGAACTCATCTTTAGGAAAAACCATTTTTATCAATTTGTTCAGCTAACTCTGTTTTTCTTGCTGCATGCGAAATATGTATTGGAGTTTGCGCTCCCTCGCTTCCATCCGCTCGGATAATTTCGTTCGAAGTTGAGCCGTTCGGTATAACTGGTTGATGAACGATTTGCAGGAAACATCGAGGGATATGCTTTTTCCGTTGCGGAAATAAACGATGGTCCGCTCATATTTGGCAGGCTCATACCGATAGACGTGCATGTGCGAGAGCCAAACGCAGCGGGAGTCACGCGGAGAGGCGGTTGGAAATACGTAAATTTCATTGGACGGTTCAATGGCGATCGGCGCTTTATGAGTGATGCCAATGACGGCTTTCGTTCCTTCTTTCCTTCCTTGAAAGCTGCTTCCGTAGTAATCGCAACTATGTTTAATAATGTCAATCGGCGTTTGTTTGATGATATATTCGCCGTCCTCTTCAATGACTTTCGCATACACATCGCTGTTTAAAAAGTATGGGAGAACCGCCATCGTATAACGGCTTACGATGAATTGTTCCAATACAATGAATTCATTGACTTTCATCCGTTCGTCTCCTCCCTTAATCAACTCGCTCACTACTCCTATCATACCATCAGTAGTTATTTTTTTCTATATTTTGCAAAAAATCTAATAAAAAAACCCATGACAATCGTCATGGGTGTTCTAGGAGTTTTCGAACGTTTGGCCGATTTCTTTGGACGCTAAATATTCATTCGCCTGTTCCAACGCGGTATGCTCGCCGACCGAGTCGCCAGCATACGTCTCTTCATTCATCGACCATTGCTCAACATGAAGATCCGTACTGACGCGAAACTCGGCAGGCATCAGCTCCGGCAGATCGCCTTGATTCTTTTCCATTACATCGCCTCCTTGTACTCCATAGGATGCGTCATTTTTTTCCTTATTATGCGATGGAAGCAAGGAGGCTCTTCGTCTCAAACAAAAAACGCCCGGCCAAGCCGGGCGTCTCTTTGCTGGTGATCGGCATTAGATGGCTGTAAACTGTTCTTCTTCGGTCGATCCTTTCAAAGCGACTGTTGACGATTGGCCGCCGGAGATCACTTGGGCGACTTCGTCGAAATAGCCCGTGCCGACTTCGCGCTGATGGCGCGTCGCCGTGTATCCGTACTTCTCGGCGGCAAATTCCGCTTGCTGCAGCTCGGCGTACGCCGCCATGCCGCGTTCTTTGTAGCCGCGCGCCAGTTCGAACATGCTGTAATTGAGCGCATGGAAGCCAGCCAAAGTGACAAATTGGAACTTGTATCCCATTTTGCCGAGCTCTTGCTGGAATTTGGCGATCGTTTCATCGTCCAATTTTTTCTTCCAGTTGAACGACGGCGAGCAGTTGTACGCCAGCAGCTTGCCGGGGAATTTCTCATGGATCGCTTCGGCAAACCGGCGCGCCTCATCCAAATTCGGCTCGCTCGTCTCACACCAAATGAGGTCGGCATACGGCGCATAGGCAAGCCCGCGGGCGATCGCTTGATCCAAACCGGCTCTTGTGCGATAGAAGCCTTCCGGTGTCCGTTCTCCAGTGATAAACGCTTGATCGCGCGGGTCGATGTCGCTTGTGATCAAGTCAGCAGCGTTCGCGTCGGTGCGTGCGATGAGCACCGTCGGAACCCCCATGACATCGGCGGCCAACCGCGCCGCAATCAAGTTGCGAATCGCCGTTTGCGTCGGCAAAAGCACTTTGCCGCCTAAATGGCCGCATTTTTTCTCCGATGACAGCTGGTCTTCAAAATGGACGCCAGCCGCTCCGGCTTCAATCATTGCCTTCATGAGCTCAAAGACGTTCAGTTGGCCTCCGAACCCCGCCTCAGCGTCAGCGACGATCGGCACAAAGTAGTCCACGTCCCCGCTGCCTTCTAAGTATTGAATTTGATCCGCGCGCTGCAACGCTTGATTGATTCGCTTGACGACATGCGGAACGCTGTTGGACGGATACAGGCTTTGGTCCGGATACATCTGTCCGGCGAGGTTGGCGTCGGCCGCCACTTGCCAGCCGCTTAAATAAATCGCCTTCAAGCCTGCTTTCACTTGCTGCACCGCCTGATTTCCGGTCAGCGCGCCAAGGGCCGCGACGTAATCCTCTGTATGAAGCAGCTTCCATAATTTTTCCGCCCCGCGTCGAGCGAGCGTATACTCGATGTCAAGCGAGCCGCGCAGTTTAATGACATCCTCAGCGCTGTACGGACGAACGATCCCTTTCCAGCGCTCCTCATTTTTCCAACTTTCTTCTAATTGCCGGACACGTTCAGCAAATGACGCCATTTTTCCTTCCCCCATCTCTCTTTGTTATATTACATTGTTTTTATTTACGTTTTTATTATATAACAGAAAAACGAAAGTGCAAGCCTTTTTTTGAAACTTTTTTTAATTAGGAAAATAGTCGCATATTGTTCATAAACATCGCGATTTTTTCGCTAATTTTTTTGATATGATCATATTGAGGAGTGATGAATGGTGAAAAAATGGTATACGTTAGCTGCCTCTCTTGTCATCATCGGCATCAGCGTCGGCATCCTGTACTTTGCTGTCTACCAGCCATCAACGATGCGGCTTCCAAATGACGTGACGATGGAAACAGCATGGGGAAAATCATACGAGTTTGGCGACCTTCCGCCGAAAGTGAGGCTTGTCGAGTTTATTTATACAAACTGTCCGGATGTTTGTCCGAATACGACAGCGCAAATGGCAAAACTGCGCGATCGCCTAAAACAAGCCGGGGTATTTGGAAGCAAGGTGGAATTCATCACGATCACGATCGACCCGGCGCGCGATACGAATGAAAAGCTGCAGACATATGCCAATGCGTTTGGAGTCATGAGCGACGGACAAGGTTGGGTGTTTTTGCGCGGCAGTGAAGCGGACACGAAAAAAGTAGCGGACGCCTTCCACTTTCAATACCGCGACCCGGGCAACGGCATGATCGTACACACGACGCTCGCCTACTTGCTTGGCCGCAACGGTCGTGTCGTCAAACAAATCGGCATGGGGACATCTCGATTTCATGTCGATGAGGTATACGAGGCGATTATGGAGGAATTGTCATAACCATGCAGCAAGTTTGCATACCTGTCGCAAAAGGAAAAGAGGAAGCGATGTCCGCTTCCCTTTTTAAACAAATAACGAATACAGGCTGAGCGCTGCAACCGCCGCAAGCACGACGATCATGACGTTGGCCCCAAGCCAAGCTGTGATGACGGCCGCCGCAAAACCGATGACACCGAACCAAAAATCATCTTGGATGAAAAAAACGTCAGGAATAATGAGCGCCCCGAGCACCGCATACGGCACATTTTTCAGCACTCCTTGCCAAAACGACGGCAGCTCGACGCCGCCGAGCAACACAAACGGCAACAGGCGCGGCAAATACGTCACGACCCCCATGCCGATGATCATCCATACGATTGTGCTATTCACCGCCGTTTCCCCCTTCCTTCGTCAGCCATTGAACGATGATGACCGACAACAATGTAGCCAAAACGATCGACCAGCCTTTCGACAAGTGAAGAGCAAACGTGCCGATCGAGTTGAATAAAGCCGACAGCCCCGCCAGCCAGACGATTTTCCGCTGCTTTTTCAACGCTGGAACGAGCAGGCCGATAAACATGGCATACAAGGCAATGGACATACTTTCTTGCAAACTTTCCGGCAAACCGGCCCCAGCGGCATAACCAATGCCCGAGTTGACGACCCAACTGCCATACGCCATGGCAATGAGCCCAAACATATACGAGGCGTTGATCGTTCCTTCTTTCATCGCCGCCACCGAAAACGTTTCATCTGTAATGCCAAAGGCGTACAACGCTTTTTTCCAAAGCGCGTCCGGCTCAGCCTTTTCATTAAGGGACGCCGACATTAAAAAATGGCGAATGTTTAATATGAATGTCGTCAACACGATTTCAAACACCCCAGTGCCAGCGGTAAGCAGACTTAACGCGATATATTGCGAGGCGCCGGCGAAGACGACGATGCTCATGAGCACAGTCTCGGCGAACGTCAGTCCGGTTGTTTTGGCGAGCAGCCCAAACGCCAGCGCGATCGGCATATAGCCGATGGCGATCGCTACTCCTGCTTGCAGCCCTTGGCGAAACGGCGCCATCTTGCCGGCTGCCCATGTCGTTTCCATCCATTCATCCCCTCCATTTGACTAGATTGATAACTTTATTATCTAAAAATTCCTTTCGTTTCGCAACCCGAACGTCCATCCATTGTTTCTGCTCACGCCAAACACGAGACAAACGCAGAGAGAGGCCAATCTATGATATAATCAAACTGATTCATGATTGATGGCAACAGAAAAGGAGTGCACGTCCATGTCAGTGAAACCGTATGTATTAACCGACCGCGGCATTTTCCGTTATGAACAAGTCACGTACCCGATGGAAGAGCGCGGCTTGCAATTTGGCGACGGCGTCTACGAAGTCGTCCGCTTATATAACGGGATATACGTTTGGCTTCGCGAGCATCTTGACCGGCTGTACCGTTCAGCGGCCGCCATTCGCCTATCCGTTCCGTTTGGCTGCGAAGAGCTCATCGAACAGCTTGAGGAGCTTCGCCGCCTCAACGATGTGCAGGAAGATGCGATTTTGTATTTGCAAATGACGCGCGGCAGCTTCCCGCGCAACCATGCGTTTCCGGCGGAAAACCGGCCGAACTTGTACGCCTACATCCAGCCGATGGCGCGGAAAACCGAGGAAATGACACATGGGGTGCGCACGATTTTGACGAAAGATGTCCGCTGGGAATACTGTTACATTAAAAGCTTGAACTTATTGCCCAACGTATTGGCTAAACAAGAAGCGGTTGAGCGCGGAGCGTTTGAAGCGATTTTGCATCGCGACGGCGTCGTAACCGAAGGCAGCTCGTCAAACATTTTCCTTGTCAAAAATGAAACGGTGTACACCCATCCGGCCACCGCACGGATTTTAAACGGCATCGTCCGCACGAAAGTGAAGCAGTTTTGCGCTGAGCTTGGCATTCCATTTGTCGAAGAAGCGTTTTCCACCAACGACCTTGCGGAGGCGGACGAACTGTTTTTAACGAGCACGACGTCAGCGATTATCCCGATTATTCAAGTCGACGAAACGGTGATCCGAAGCGGCGCGCCAGGGGCGGTGACGAAGGCGCTGCAAGCCGCCTACCGACAAGCGACGCAGCGAGAAACCCAAAATATCTGACCGGCCGGCCGAACAGAAGAGGTGTCCCCTAGCCAAAGAAGGACACCTCATTTCGTTTATGAGCTGAGCACGGCGCGGTCGCTCGCAAACTGGCTGCCGCGGATGCGTTGGAATGCCTCAAGCAGCCGCTCGACCGTCAGCTCCTCTTTCTCCTTTCCTTCTGCGGCAAAAATGATTTGCCCGCCATCCATCATGATCAACCGGTTGCCAAGGCGAATCGCCTGCTCCATGTTGTGCGTCACCATGAGCGTCGTCAGGCGGTGCTGCTCAACAATTTGCTTCGTCAACTCCGTGACCAACTCCGCCCGCGCCGGATCAAGGGCGGCGGTATGTTCATCGAGCAACAGCACATCCGGTTTTGTAAACGTCGCCATCAACAAGGAAAGCGCCTGCCGCTCCCCGCCGGAAAGAAGTCCGACTTTGGCGGCGAGCCGGTCTTCAAGCCCTAAATGAAGCGTTCGCAACGTTTCCCGAAACCACTCGCGCTTTTGCTTCGTGACGCCAAGACTTAACGTGCGCCGCTTCGTCCGGTTGTAGGCGAGCGCCAAATTTTCCTCAATCGTCATATGCGGGGCGGTGCCGGCCATCGGGTCTTGAAAGACGCGGCCGATGTAGCGGGCGCGCGCATGCTCCTTGAGCGCGGTTACATCGCAGCCGTTGATCCACACTTCGCCGGTATCAGGAGACAGCCGTCCGGAAATGATGTTCATGAGCGTAGACTTGCCGGCGCCGTTGCTGCCGATGACGGTGACGAAATCGCCGGGGGCAAGCGTCAGATCAATGCCGCGCAAAGCGATTTTCTCGTCAGCCGTTCCTTCGTTAAACACTTTTGTAATTCGTTTCAGCTCCAGCAACGGTTTCCCCCCTCTCCAACTGCCGCACCCTCCGCTTTTTCCGCTGCCGTTCTTTTTGCGCCGCCAACGTGTTGGGCACGACGAGCGCCAGCATGACAATGAGCGCGGTAATCAATTTCACATCGCCCGTCTCCAAAAACTCGACGCGCAAAGCGAGCGCCAAAATAAGACGGTAGACGATGGCGCCGCCGATGACCGCCCACGTCGCGCGTGCGACCGAACGGGCGCCAAACAACGCCTCCCCGATGATGACGGAAGCGAGCCCAATGACGATCATCCCGATTCCCATCCCGACGTCGCTGAATCCGCCATACTGGGCGACGAGCGCTCCGGAAAGCGCCACGAGCGCGTTCGACAGCCCAAGGCCAAACACGATCAACCAATCGGTGTTGGCGGAAAAGCTCGCCACCATCGGCTTGTTGTCTCCAGTTGCCCGCAAGGCGATCCCCACTTCTGTTTTCAGCAGCCAATCCAACAGCCCTTTGACCATTAGCGCGACAATCGCCATTGACACAAGCACCGCCCATGTCCGCGGCGCAAAACCGGTGAAGGAAACGAGTCGGTTGAGCGCCGCATCCAATCCGGCTTGCCGCCAGGCGGCTGTGATTTTTGTGATGACCGTTTCCTGCTGCAACAGCGGAACGTTCGATTTGCCCATAATGCGCAAATTGACCGAATACAAAGCGATCATCATTAAAATGCCGGATAACAGTGGATTGATTTTCCCTTTCGTATGCAAAAGCCCAGTCAACACCCCGGCGGCAAAGCCGGCCAAAAGCGCCGCGGCTGAGGCGGCAAACGGATTGGCTCCATTGACAATCAGCACGGCGGCGACGGACGCGCCGGTGACGAAGCTGCCGTCAACCGTCAGATCGGGAAAATCCAAAATGCGAAACGATAAATAGACGCCGAGCGCCATCACGGCGTAAATCAAGCCGGCTTCGACGGAACTGAACATCGCTGTCCACACAACTTTTCACCTACCTTTTCGGAAACACACCAAAGGCGCATGTGACACGTTGAGTGCCAAAACGCACTTTTCCCTACTTTTTTGGCCCCCCTCCTTCATCGAAGGAGGGACGGCCGCTTATTCAATATATTCCGCAATGGAATCCCATTCCGGATTGAGCTTGATGCCCATTTCTTGCGCTGCTTTTTTGTTGATGACAAGCTTCAATTTTTGTGGATATTGCACCGGCAAATCGGCTGGCTTTTTGCCGTCTTGCAAAATTTGCGCCGCCATTTCCCCCGCTTCGTAGCCGATGTCATAATAGTCGAACCCGTACGCCGCAAAACCGCCGCGCTTGACGGAATCCAGTTCACCAACAAAAAGCGGAATGTCGTGTTCATTCGCCACCTGGATCACCGACTCGAGCGCCGAGACGACCGTGTTGTCGGTGATGATGTACAGACAATCGACTTTGCCGACGAGCGACTCGGTCGCCTGCTTCACCTCTGCTGATGTCGATACTGATGCAGGAACGATTTGCAAGTCCGTTCCTTGCATCGCCTTTTTCACCTGTTCGATTTGAGCGACTGAGTTTTGTTCGCCGGCGTTATATACCATGCCGACACGGTTGCCTTTGATATATTTGTCAATAAACTGCACCGTTTTCGGAATGGCCTCCGGGTGCGTATCGGTCGTTCCCGTCACATTGCCGCCCGGTTTTTCCATTGATTGGACAAGCTGTGCGCCGACTGGGTCAGTCACCGAAGTGAACACGATTGGAATGTCTTTTGTCGCATTGAGCGCCGCCTGCGCGCTTGGCGTTGAGTTGGCAAAAATCAAGTCGACGCCGTCCGAAACAAAATTATTGGCGATCGTTTGGTTGTTGCTTTGGTCGCCTTGGGCGATTTGCACGTCATACTCAACGGACAGCCCTTTGTCTTTTAACGCCTGCTGGAATCCCTTGCGCGCCGCATCGAGCGATGGATGCTCGACAATTTGCGTCACGCCGATTTTGTACGTCTTTTCTTTCCCGCTCTTCCCGCCGCTTCCCTGGCTGCTTCCCGTCTCTTTCGCGCCGCCGCAGCCGCCAAGCAACAAAAAGCCGGCTGCACACACCGCGGCGAACCGCCGAATCGATTGGCCCATGATCCCATCCCCCTATGTAGAGAAGTTTAGTCCTTTTAAACTTTTATGTGTTAAATTATATAAATTTATCTACTTGTTTTCAATATACTATTCAAAAAAAAGAAAAGGTGCTGAAAATTCAGCACCATCAAGCATGGGAAGACGCGAGCCGCTCTTTTAACGCTCTTCGCAAAATTTTTCCTGTCGCATTTTTCGGCAGCTCGTCCAAAAAGTCAATCGCGCTCGGCACTTTATATTTTGCCAACCGCTCACGGCAGTAAGCAATGAGCTCTGCTTCCGTCAACTCCGGATTTTTCGCGACGACATACGCCCGCACCGCCTCTCCGTAATCCGGGTCCGGCACGCCGATCACCGCGGCTTCAACGACATCCGGATGGCTGTACAGCACTTCTTCGACTTCGCGTGGATACACGTTGTAGCCGCCGACGATAATCATCTCTTTCTTTCGGTCGACGATGTAGAAATAGCCGTCCTCGTCCATGCGCGCCAAATCACCGGTGTGCAGCCAGCCGTCGCGCAAGGCGGCCGAGGTCTCTTCAGGCATTTTGTAGTACCCTTTCATGACGTTCGGCCCGCGAACGACAAGCTCGCCAACTTCGCCGACGGGCACTTCTTCTCCGTATTCGTTGACGACCTTATTTTCAACGTTTTTAATGTTCGTTCCAATCGAACCAGGCTTGCGCGGCCGATCGAGCGGATTAAAGCAGGTGACAGGGGACGCCTCCGAAAGCCCATATCCTTCCGAAATGATGACGTTGAACTTTTTCTCAAAGTTTTCAAGCAAAGCGACCGGCATTGAAGCGCCTCCTGAGATGCAAAGGCGGAGCGTCCGCAAATCGTCCGCGCTTCCACCTTCGTACTGATAAAGGAAATTGTACATCGTCGGCACGCCGGCAAAAATCGTCGCTTTTTCCTCTCGGGCCAGCTGAAACAACTTTGCTGGGCTGAACTTTGGCATGATGAGCACCGTTCCGCCGTTCATCAGCGGGGCATTGAGCGCCACGGTCAAGCAAAAGACATGAAACATCGGCAACGCGGCGATGACGCGATCGTTTTCATTGATGCCTAAATAATCAGCCGTATCTTGCGCATTGCTGTATATGTTTTTATGAGTGAGCATCGCCCCTTTCGGCTTGCCGGTCGTCCCCGATGTGTACAAAATGACGGCGACATCGTCATCACCCAGTTCAGGTCCGGTAAAGTCCGGGCTGCCGTCCGCCAACACTTCTGCAAACGATTTCATCCCTTCCGACAGCGAAACACCTTTCTCCTTCCCTTCCGGCGTTTCACAAACGATCGCATGCTCGAGCAGCGGAAGCCGCTTCTTCGCCTCCACAAACAACGGAGCGAGCAAGTCGAGGCCGATCACCGCCTTGACGTCGCCGTTGTGCAAAATATAAGAAATTTCCTCGGGCGTGTAAATGGGATTGATCGGAATGACGGTCGCCCCAAGCCGCAACGCCCCGTACAAGCCGATGACAAACTGCGGCGAGTTGCCAAGCAACAAGGCGATATGGTCGCCTCGGCGAACGCCAAGCCGCGCCAACCCGTCGGCAAATCGGGAAATGGCTTCGTCCAATTGTTGATACGTGCACCGCTCTTTCATGAACACATACGCTTCCTTGTCCGGCAACTGCTTAGCGATTTGCGCCAACCGCGTCGTTACGTTCATATACGCTCCTCCCCCAAAATGAATGAATGACCATTCATTTTATAAGTAAAAAAATTCGAACTATATTTATTATAAAAAAAAGAACAGCAAAGGGCAAGGGAAAGCGTTTCCTTTGCTGTTCTCTCTTATTTTGGCCTATTGCGCCCATATTAGGCCGGTGTGGGCGAGGCGGATGACACCGCGGAACGTCCGGCCAGCCTCCTCAACCAGCTGCTCGTGCCGGCCAACGTGTGGCAAATGCGTCAACCATAATTCTCCGACACGTGCTCCCTCCGCGATGGCCGCCGCCTCCTCGCTCGTCATATGCCCAGCCGGCGCCGCGTTTTGCCCAGCGTAAAAGTTGCACTCGCAAATGAGCAAGTCGGCTCCTTTGGCAAACGGAAGAAACTCCGGTATATAGCTTGAATCGGCCGTATAAACAACCGTCTTGCCGCCGGCAGTAATGCGCATCGCGTAGCATGGCACCGGATGGACTGTTTTCATAAATGTGATCGAAAACGGCCCGACAGCCAGCGTCCCATTCGGGTCATAGGCAATTCCTTCCGTAATGCCGCTGTGCGTCAAGCGGGAAAACGCCGCCTCGTCTTCCACATGGCCGTAAATCGGCAAGACGGGAAGGTCAGCTCCCAAATTTTTATGAATGAGACGCGCGTATTGGAGCGGGCCGATGTCGGCGATATGGTCGTAATGATAATGGGAGATGATGACCGCATCTAAGTTTTCCACAGCCGTATAGTTTTGCAGCTTGGCAAGCGCCCCGCTGCCGCAATCAACGAGCAGGCAAAATCCATCATGCTCGAACAAATACGCCGATGTCGCTTCATTGGCGGCAGGGAATCCTCCCCAATAGCCGATGACCGTCACTTTCATTTTCGGTTCTCTCCTTCCATTCGTTTTGTCTTCATCATACACAACCGCGCCTATTTTTTCATCTTTGTTGATTTTTGTTTTAAAACACCTATTGACATTTTGTTGTGTGTTATAATACAATAAAATTACCAAGACAACGGAGGGGATCGGAATGTTGATGAAAGTGTTGGAATTTTTCAGAAACTTACCGCCAAAAAAATGTCTGCACTGCGGCAAAGAGATTGACGAGCAGCATGAATGCTACGGCAACACGTGCTCTGATTGCCTTGGCGCCGCTTACCGCCAATAGGTGAGCGGACGCTGCCCTTGCGTCACGTTCGCCGGCTGCCCCGCCGGCGTTTGGCTGTTCCCCAATGCAGCCTGCCTTTTCTCTTGACTGCCTCCAGCTAAGAGGCATTTTTTTTTGCCAATCTCAGGGGCGCCATCACACACAACGTTCTAATGGCGGCCCATCCGCAAAAAGCAATCCCTCGTCCTAGAAAATGGTTTTAATTCCATCTGTTGTTTGATTCCGATATTGGCCAATGCAAAAAGGCGTCCCAATCTTTTTAGGACGCCTTCGAGACGGCATGGTTCAATCATCACGTTTGAGCCGCTGTTTCCGTCCATACCGCATAACGGCGGCGATACCGAAGGAGAAAATACACGAGCGTCGCCAAGGCAAAGACCGCGGCTGTCGCAAGCAATATCGCAGCTTCCTTCCACATGACCAAGAAATCGCCGCTTGAAATGACTGCTCGCAACCCACGGATCGCATGGGTCATCGGCAGCCACGGATGAAGCGACTGCAACGCACCCGGAACGAGCTCAATCGGATACGTGCCGGCGCTTCCAACTAGCTGGGCAATCAATAGCAAAATGGCAAGAAACCGGCCTGGGTTGTCAAACACGGTGACAAGGAATTGAACAATCATCATAAACGTTATGCTGATGATCCAAGTGAACAAATGCCAAGCAAATTCGGGCGGAGCACGATGGCCCGCATCTCTTTTCGCAGCATATGGCGCTCCCTCCTTTGTACAGATGACCAAATTGTCCGCATGGTCAATTTCCAACAAAAAAAGAGGATCATCTATCTCGACAATCCTTGCAAAAAATAGAGCGTAAACAATTCAGCAATTTGTTCTTTTGTCAACGGTTCATGATCTTTTTCCCAATCGACGATCAAGGCGATGTACGTCTTGAGCATCAAAAATGCCGTAATTTCCGAATTGCACGGACGAATCTCCCCTTTTTCCACCGCCGCATCAATTTTTTGCCGAATGAACTCGACCATTGCCCGGTCCAGTTTGGCAAGCACTTCTTGCACCGCCGCCGTACCGATATTGCGCACTTCTTGAAGCAGCTTCGCCGTCAGCTGATGGCGCTGGCGAAATTCCAAAATGCGGTACAAGGCGCGGTGGACGTTTTCGGAAAACGGCAGTGACGAGTCCATCGCCAGCTCCGCTTCCGCCTTGATTTCCATAATCAATCCGGAGACGATTTCATCAAGCAGTTCCTCTTTGCTTTTAAAAAACGTATAGATCGTCCCCTTGCCGACGTTGGCGAGCTTGGCGATCTGCTCCATCGTCGTCGCCTTGTAGCCAAAGGCAGCAAACGATTGGGCCGCCGCTTCGATGATTTGCCGTTTGCGGTCGCTTGCCATACTCCTCATCCTTCAAATTGACTAAATGAACAATTTGGTCAACCCGTATCCATTATACTATCAAACAACATGGATGTAAAGGGCCGTCGCATTGGGGACGGAATTTCTTCCTGCTCCCTCATCCTTTCCAAGCAAATGGGTAGAAGCGCCGTTGAAGCTTCTCCCACGTTCTTTTCACATCCCTTTTGCAGCGGAAACCACTTCCACGAGCCAAAAGAGACAAACAGCCATCCGCTTCTTTTCGCTTCAACCGGCTGGCGGCCGCACCGACGTCCAAATGTGAGCGGCGAACGGACCAGGGCGTTGGAAAACCGTCGATTAACGGACGCTGCTGTACAGATCGGACGTCTGTTGAACTGGCGCTTGCTGCAAATACAGAAGCACGTCACGCACCGCTTTTTCGCCTTGGTCAATGCAATCCGGCAATCCGAGCCCTTCGTATGAGCTGCCGGCCAAAAACACCCCCGGCAGCGCATCGCCCATCTGCCGTTTAATGTGCGCCAGCCGCTCGCGGTGCCCGACCGTGTATTGCGGCATGGCCCGCTTCCAGCGCGAGATGACGGCGAACTCCGGTTGGCCGGCAATATTCATCACTTTATTTAAATCATCCAATACAACGCGGACGATCTCATCATCAGGTTGGTCGACGATCTCCTCATCGCCCGGGCGCCCGACGTAGCAGCGCAAGAGCGCCTTGCCAGGCGGCGCGGTGTGCGGCCATTTTTTATGCGTCCATGTGCACGCTGTCATCGTGTAATCGCTGCGGCGCGAAACGACAAACCCGGTGCCGTCAATGTCTTGGCGGATCGCCTCCTCCGGAAATGCGAGCGCCACCGTCGCCACCGACGTCAGCGGCACTGAACGGAACGGGGCGAAAAACGGATAGTCAGCGAACATGTCGGGCACAACATGATGCGGCGTTGTCACGATGATGCCGTCTGCCCCCCACACCTCTCCTGTGCTCAGTTGCAGCCGATACGCCGAATCGGTGCGAACGATCCGCTCGACACGCACCCCTTTGATAACGCTGCCCGGCTCAAGCCGTTTTTCCACTTCATCAACGAGCGACTGCAAGCCCGTTTTTAACGTCTGGAACGCCCCTTTCCGCTCTTTTTGCTCTTTCGGCGTCGTTCGTCTCGCTCCACGGACAAGGCTTCCGTATTTTTGCTCAAGCTGAAAAAACTGTGGAAACGTCGCCATTAGGCTCATCTCATCAATGTCGCCGGCGTAAATGCCGGAAAGCAGCGGTTCAATGAGATTGTCCACCACCTCATCGCCGAGGCGGCGGCGGAAGAAGCGGCCAAGCGGCATATCACCATCGACTTTCACCGGCGGCAGCACAAAGTCAAGCGCCGCCCGCAGCTTGCCGGCCGGGGAAAACAGTCCGGTCGTTAAAAACGGGGCGATGCGCGTCGGAATGCCCATCACCGCTCCGCCCGGAATTGGATAGAGTTTGCCGTTGACCAAAATGTACGATGTTCCGGTCGCGTTATGAACGATCTCATGTTCAAGGCCGACTTCCTTCACAAGGCGAAACGCGCTCGTTTTCCGCGCCAAAAACGAGTCTGGACCGCGTTCAATGACAAAACCGTCGCGGACGACCGTCTGCACTTTTCCGCCGAGCCGGTGCGTCGCCTCGACAAGTTTGCATGTAAGTGGGAGGCGTTGCTCTCGAATCGCTTTTTGCAAGTAGTAAGCAGCCGTCAAGCCGGTAATGCCGCCGCCAATGATGACGACCGTCCGTTGCCCTTCATTCATGTCGATCGCCTTCTTCCGCCCACCGCTTTAACACAACCGACGCCAATGCATCAATAAACAATGGATTCGTGTTGGGCATCTCCGGTCGGTAATAGCGGGCGCCGATCTCTTCCGTCACCTGTTTGCACTCAATGTCGTTGTCATACAACACTTCCAAATGGTCGGCGACAAAACCGACCGGCGCGTAAACGAACGACGTATAGCCGCGCTCTTCGTAAAGCTGGCGCGTCAAGTCTTGCACGTCCGGCCCAAGCCATGGTTCCGGCGTCTGACCGGCGCTTTGCCAGCCGACGGCATAGTGGGCGACGCCGGCTTGATCAGCAATTCGTTTCGCTGTATCTTCGAGCTGCGTTGGATACGGGTCACCGGCTTGAATAATTTTTTCCGGCAAACTATGTGCGGATACGATCAGCACAGCTCGCTCCCGCTCACGTTCCGGCATGGCGGCAAAAATCGCCCGCACTTGTTCTGCCCAATATTGCAAAAACTTCGGCTCGTCATACCATTGATCAATCGTGTAAATGGTCGGTCCGCCGAGCTTTTTTGCTGCCGCTTTCGCCCGCTCATTGTACGAGCGAATGCTGAATGTGGAATAATGAGGGGCTAGGACGATCCCAACCGCTTCTTTGATGCCGTCATCATGCATGCGCTCGACGGCATCCTCAATGAACGGCTCAATATGTTTGAGCCCTAAATACATGCGAAACTCGACTTCATCTTGCACTTCGTTCAGCCGCTCCTCGAGCCGTTTCGCCTGCTCTTCCGTAATTTTCGCAAGCGGCGACAACCCGCCGATCGCCCGGTAGCGCGCTTTTAAATCCTCGATTTGTTCTTGCGGCGGCTTGCGCCCATGGCGAATGTGCGTATAATACCGTTCAATATCATCTTCCCGGTACGGCGTTCCGTACGCCATCACGAGCAGCCCCGCTGTTTTTTTCACCATTGTGCCACCCCCTCGTTTAGTTCGTTGACGTATATTCGTGGATAAAAGCGGTCAGACGCTTCAGTGTCGCCGGCTGAACATCCGGAAAAATGCCGTGGCCTAAGTTGAAGATGTAGCCCGGCCGTTCCATCCCTTCGTCCAAAATGCGCTTCACCCGTTCTTCGATCACGTCCCACGGCGCAAGAAGCACCGCCGGATCCAAGTTGCCTTGAATCGCTTTCGCAATGCCTTGGCGGCGCGCTTCGCGAATCGAAAGCCGCCAGTCAAGGCCGATGACATCAAGCGGCAAATCGTTCCACTCATGCACTAAGTGGCTGGCGCCGACGCCAAACATAATGAGCGGAGCCCCTTCTTCCCGCAAAGCGGCAAAAATGCGCGCCATCGCCGGCTTGATAAACGTCCGGTAATCGTCAGCACTAACGGCGCCAACCCAAGAATCAAAAATTTGCACAGCGCTTGCCCCTGCCCGAATTTGCGCCCGCACATAACGGATCGTCATCTCAGCGAGCTTGTCCATTAAGGCGAACCACGCTTTCGGTTCAGCATACATGAACGCTTTCGTCTTATGATAATTTTTTGACGGACCGCCTTCAATCATGTAGCTCGCCAACGTAAACGGCGCCCCGGCAAACCCGATGAGCGGCACATCCAACTGTTCGTTGACAAGGAGCCGAATCGTTTCAAACACATACGGCACATCATGTTCTGGATCAATCTCCCCAAGCCGCTCGACGTCTTGAAGCGAGCGAATCGGATTTGCGATCACCGGCCCGATGCCGCCCTGAATCTCGACGTTCACGCCAATGGCCGGCAGCGGTGTCATAATGTCTTTATATAAAATGGCGGCATCGACGCCATATTGCTCAACGGGAAGTCTGGTGACGTACGCGCAAAGCTCCGGTTGATGCGTAATTTCAAACAGCGAATATTTTTCTTTCAGCGCCCGATACTCCGGCTGCGACCGTCCGGCTTGCCGCATATACCAAACCGGCACGTACGATGTTTGTTCGCCGCGGCAGGCGCGCAAAAATGTATCATTGATCTGTCTAGCCATCTCCATCCGCCTTTCTTTCCTCACAATCCCGTCAATGGTTTCGCCTTTTCTTGCCTTCAAACATTGCCTATCTCCTTTTCACTATACAGCTTTCCGTACCCAATGTATAGAGAAGAAGGCGAACTGTCAAAAAATCGACCGATTTTTAAGTCCATGCCCATTATAGCAAAAAAGCTGCCCCGGCCGCACGGGACAGCTTTCTGTTCAGATGAGAAACATGGCGACAACGGTCGTAACCACCAAGCCGACAGCAACAGGAATGAGGTTGCGGCGCGCCAGCTCAAACGGGTCAACTCCGCAGATCGCTGCGGCTGGAATGAGCGCCCACGGAACGAGCGTGCCGCCGCCGACCCAAATGGCGGCGATTTGGCCGAGCGCCGTCAACGTTGCCGTTCCGCCGCCGATCGCTACAGAAAACAAATGAGCGATCGAACCGGCGAGCGAGATGCCGGAAAACCCGGAGCCGTCAAGACCAGTAATCGCCCCGACGATCGTGAGCGTAACCGCCCCCACCTCATTGTTCAGCGGCACCGCATGAGCCAAGGCAACCCCTAAATCGTTGACGATGCCTTGCGATGCCTGTGGCAAATAGTCGCCGATGATTTTCACAAACCCCGCATCGCCAAGATAGAAAAACGCGGCGATCGGAATAACAGGGCCGAACACTTTAAACCCGAACTGAAACCCTTCAATAAAGTAATTTGTCACTTCCGCAAAACTTTCTTGCCGATGGGCGAGAACGGAGATGAGAATCAAAATGAAAATCGCTGTCCCACCAACCAAGGCGGTCGCTTCCCCGCCTTGCAACCGCAAATAAAACATCGCGATGACATCAAGGGCGAACAAAATCGGAATCAACAGCGCAAGCCATTTTTTCGTTTGTCCCGTCAGTAAATGACTTGTTTTTTCCAGCGTCGAATCGACCGTTGCAGCCATTTCCGCCTCCCCGCTTGCCAGTCGCCCTCGCTTCATGTCACGGCGCAGCAAGTAAAACGCCGTGACCGTTGTGACGGCCCCCATTACAAAAACAAGCGGCACACTGGCAGCGATGACATCGCCGACCGGCAGCCCGGCGGCATCGGCCGTTAATTTCGGCGCCCCTTGGATGATAAAATCGCCGGAAAGCGCGATGCCATGCCCGAACAAGTTCATCGCCATCGCCACTCCCAACGCCGGCAAGCCCACTCGGACCGCTGCCGGCAACAGAACTGCCCCCATGAGAGCAACAGCCGGAGACGGCCAGAAAAACCAAGAAATGATCATCATCAAAATTCCGATCGTCCAATACGCCCAAGCCGGCGTACGGATGAAACGGACAAACGGCGAAACCATGACATCATTGATGCCGGTGGCCGACAACACTTTGCTCATCGCCACAATAATAGAGATGACTAAAATCGTCGGCAATAGCTCCGTAATCGCGTAAATAAAGCTGTTAAACACTCCGCTGACCGCCGCGCTCAACGAATGGGTAGCGACCGCCGCCAATAAAAAGATGCCGGCAATGCAAATGAGCGATGTATCTTTGCGGGCGACCATAAACCCAATAATGAGCACGATGAACAGCAAGTAAATCCAGTGCAGCGCTACAAGCTCTACACCCATGAATCATTCCCCTTTCTTCCCAACTTCCAGCCCGACCCGCTGGACATGCGCCCAGGCCGGTGTACTACAGCATATGAAGCGGGAAAAAAGGTGTGAAAGCTTCGGCCATCCATTGAAAATGAAAAACGCCGGCGCCAGCACAAACAGCACTAGCGTCCTGCTTTCTGCCCACGTTGCAGGCGCACGTACCGCCCTGCCATCCAAAGCCCCCATATGTTTCCGCCAAGCCAAGTGGCGAGCCAAAGAAGGCGCGGGGAAACAGCCAACAGTACGAGATGGAATACCGTATTTTGCCCAATCAGCAGAATGGAAAGCAACCGAACCGCCGCAGCATCCGGTTGCGCCTGCGGCAACGGGTACAGCCGCGGCCATAGCGAATAGCGATGATGGGAAGGCAGCGCGGCCAATTGAACAGCGGTCGCGTAAAGAAACAAAAATGCGATGGCCGCCCGCCCGTATTGGTGATCGATCACAGCCAACATGAAGCCTCCAATCGCAGTGAGACGGACATACAGACCAGCATACCCGCCGGCGCGCAAAAACGTGCGGGCATACAAATGAAAAAACACATGCCGCTTGTCGTACGGAATCAAAGCGAGCAGCGAATCAAGCCAGCGCCGCCGCTTTGCCGCCTCCCGCCATTCCGGAACGTCGGTAAACAAGTTGGCCAGCCGGTAAAACGCCGTGGCCGCTCGCTGTTCTTCCGCGATGATCCGTTCCCATTTCCATGTTTTTCCTCTCGTCAACCGTGACAAACAGATGGACAGAACGGCCATCAAACCGACCAAAACGACAAAAAATGGCCATGGGGCCGCAACCAGCACCAAATAAACGAACACCGCCGCTAGGATGAAACGCGTAAATGCGCCAAAGCGATGAAAAGACGGATCGGCGATGTAGCTTCCTTGCCAACTGGCCCATAAGCTCCATCCTTTGAAGCAGAAAAGACCGAACAAAAAAAGCGGCCATGACACCGGGGAAAAGCGAGCATGCAGTGGACCCGCCAACAGCAAAAGCAAAGAAAGGCCGTACGCCTGCCATAACCATGAGACGAAAAACGCCCGCTGAATATACGGACCGAGCCGTTCTTCCGCCGGCAATAAAAACACCGTATCCGCCTCGCGGAACAAGGTGCGCACCGATCCAGCGGCCGCCGCCCAGCCGAACACGACCGCCGCAATAGCCGGATACGGAAACGAGTCAGGAAGCGCCGCCGCCCAGCGCTCGTACATCACCGCTATGCCGCCAAGCACAATGATCAAACCGACGAGCAAATGGTCGTTGAACATATAGCGCAAGTAGCGGATCCGTTTTCGCCATTCCAATTGGAAACGCTGCTTCCAAAGACGGCGGGCGTCAATCATGGCGCATCGTCCTTTGTCAATTCGACGTACAGTTCATCAAGCGACGCCCCCCGCAGCCCGAACTGGCGGCGAATGTCATCGAGCGTCCCTTTGGCCTTGACGCGGCCGTTGTGCAAAATAACGAATGAGTCGCAATACCGCTCTGCCGTCGCTAAAATGTGCGTCGACAGCAAAATGCCCGCCCCCTTCGCTTTCTGTTCATTCATTCGCTCAAGCAGGGCGTGAATGGCAAGCGGATCGAGGCCGAGAAACGGCTCATCGATGATATAAAGCGGCGGTTCAAGCAAAAAGGCGCATACAATCATGACTTTTTGCTTCATTCCTTTCGAAAAATGAGCCGGAAACGAGGAAAGCCGCCGCTCCAATCGAAACTCGCGAAGCAGCGGCGGAAGGCGGCGTTCATACTCTGCTTCGCTCAACCCGTACGCCATCGCTGCTAGACGCAAATGTTCCTCAAGCGTCAATTCTTCATACAACACCGGCGTTTCTGGGATATAAGCAAACTGCCTTCGATACGTTTCCGGCCCGTCCGCAAGCCGATAGCCGTTAATGGAAATCGCGCCGCGGCGCGGTTCCATCAAGCCGATAATATGTTTGATCGTCGTGCTTTTGCCGGCTCCATTTAGGCCGATCAAGGCGACCATTTCGCCGCGGTCGACCACAAACGTCACGTCTTCAAGCACGTTTTGCGCCGTGTAGCCTCCGGATAGATCCTTCACTTCTAAAAGCGTCATCGTCCGCTCCCTTTCCGTTCTGGCCTTTGTCCCCATTGTACCAAACTATAGCCTCGCTTACCAAAAAAGATCACACCGTTCTTTTGCATAAACTCACTCAAGCCGGGCATGATAAATAGCGAAGAGGGGATGAGGAATCAAAAAGTTGATGAACGATCCATCCGAAATGGGGTGTTCGTCAAAGACACCGTTGTGAGCCGCAAAACGTTGTAAACGTTCCTAGGAAGCGACCATCGCATTCGTTGCTGGGAAGCAACGAGCCTGTCCAAAGGGGATGGTCACGTTGAACAAAGGAAGCGCTCACGCCGAACCAATTTTTGCTACAAATGGGGTGTTCATCAAACGCACATTTGCTTGAATCATCCTCTCCCCTTTTCACCAACCGGGATGTAACCTGCGTTGCGGGATTACATCCCGGTTTTTTTATGGTAAAATGAAGAAAATAGGAAGGAAAGGGTGACCACAGTGAGCGATTGCATTTTTTGCAAAATCATTAACGGCGAATTGCCCGCGGCGAAAGTGTACGAAGACGACCATGTGCTCGCGTTTTTGGACATCAGCCAAGTGACAAAAGGGCATACGCTTGTCATCCCGAAAGTACATACGGAAAACATTTTCACCCTCACGTCGGAGGCGGCCGGCCAACTGTTTCGCGCAGTGCCGACGATTGCCAATGCACTCAGGCGAGCATTTTCCCCGGTCGGGCTCAACTTATTGAACAACAATGGCGAGCAAGCGGGGCAGACGGTGTTCCATTACCATCTTCACCTCATTCCACGCTACGGCAAAGGGGATGGGTTTGGCGCGGTCTGGAAGTCGCATGCAAGCGACTATACGCCCGCTGACCTGCAGGCGATCGCGGCCGCCATTCGCGAGCAGCTCGGCTGATCTCCCGTTGTTGAACAGCAGAAAGGTCAAGCCCACAAATAAAAAAACGGAAGCAGGGATGTTCTGCTTCCGTTTTTTTACTGTTTTCCTTGCTGCTCGATCACATCTTGCAAATCTTTGTCTTTGATCTCAACACCGGCATCTTTCACCAATTTGTCCACTTTTGACTGCATCGTCGCAGGATCAAGCTTGTTCCGTTTGACTTCAAACGCAATTTCGTCTTTCATTTCGTTGAACGACTTTTTCTTTTCTTTGTCCGTCACTTTAATGATATGGTAGCCGTAATCCGTTTTCACCGGATCGCTCACTTCGCCGACTTTCAGCTTATAGGCGGCTTCTTCAAACTCCTTGACCATTTTCCCTGGGCCAAACCAGCCTAAATCGCCGCCGTTGGACGCCGAGCCTGGATCTTGGGAGTATTCTTTGGCCAACTTGGCGAAATCCTCGCCTTTATCAAGCTTCGCCTTTACTTCTTTTGCTGTTTTTTCATCTTTGACCAAAATATGGCTGGCACGAATTTTCGGCTTGTAGTTGTCATAATACTCCTTCAGCTCTTTCTCCGTCACTTTTATGTCTTCAACGGCCGCTTTCGTCCGCAGCAAATCGAGCTTGACCATTTCGCGGATCACTTTTTCTCCGTTCTGCTGCACGGCCAAATCATATTGCGTTCCATACGCTTCCTTGATTCGTTCGATTTCGCGGTCGATCTCTTCATCGGTTACCTTGTATTTTTTGCTCAACACTTTTTCGTCAATCAAATCACGAAGGACGGATTTGCCGACGCGCTCTTTCATCTCATTATAAAATTCGTCTTTCGTAATATTGCCGTTTTTCGTTTCCACAATCGCTTCCGAACCGTCGTTGCTGCAGGCCGACAAAGCCATGAGCGAAACGACGGCAGCGGCCATCATCCATTTTTTCATTCGCTTCACAACTCCTACATCTTTTTTCGATTGAATGTTCCCACGCTTTCAAGCGGCGCAGATCGAATGGCGCCCAAGAAACAACATGCTCGCCTCTTCAGCCACGACAATAACTATACCATATTTCCAATGAAAAAAAAACCTCTTTCCGCTTTAGTCATCCGCCCATAACATGCACGCTTGCCATACATATGATGAGGATGAAGCGCTCGACAGGCTTCTTCTTGCCGAAAGGGGGTGTTACGATGAGCGCACCTTATTCCGGAGGCTTTGCGTTGATTGTTGTGCTGTTTATTTTGCTAATCATTGTCGGCTGCGCCTGCGTCATCTACTAAACGAAAGAGGGTGCTCCCGCAAAAGGAGCACCCTTTTTTGCCGCCTTCCTTGAAACGAAGGGAGAGGCAACGACAATGGAACTCGCTCCATCAAAAGAAAAACATAACAATCCCCGCATCAACCGTCAGAGCAGGGAAAAGTCATGTAAACAACACTTCAAAGTAAGAAGAGATTAATAAAATCGTAATAAGGACATTAATCGTGCGAAAAACCGCCGGCTGCTGCTCCTCCGGGATGTCACGCTGCGCGCAAAGCGAGTGTGTGAGCTGGTTGATAAAAAATAAGACCGTAACCGCCAGGAGGATGAAATAAAGCACCAAAACTGTTCCCCTCCTCTTTGATCTTCACCAAACGCCGCCCATGGCTTTAACTTTACATCGTTCATGGCTGGAAATCAATCATTTTTCTTTTTCCGGACACAAACCGATTTTTCTATTGGTGAATGCGCACAAATTCGGTAAAATATACGTAAAAACGGTCACATTTTCGTCACCAAAAGGAGCACGATATATGGAATCGTTGGAAAAGCGAGTGGCCAAGCTGGAATTTCACCAGTCTCTGCTGATGGAAATGATCGACGAAACGAAAAAACCATTTTATTCCCTCATCATCCGCGCGGATTTGACCAAAGAAGAAGTCGACGCCTTCTTGGCGTTTTGCCAAGAGCTTGCCGACCAATACGAACAGCAAAAAGCGGAAGGGTTGACAATTTTCACTCCCCTGCTCGTGCAGTTTGCTGGGATGCTTCATCCGAACCTTCCGCTGGAACAGACAGTTGATGCTCTTTTGGCCCAACAAATGTTTGTCCCGCTGATGACCGAGCTGAAAACGCTCATTCGCACCATCAGTTAGCCTGGCTGGCCAATTCTTTCTCGTGCTCTTCCGTTTTCGGCTTTCGCTTGACAAGTTTGCCGTCCTGCTCGATAAAATCTTCTTTAATGTTTTCAAACGCCCGCTCAAAAATTTCCATGAAATCATCGCCATAAATGTTGCGGACGATGCACATCATTTCTAAAATTTCTGGAAACTTTCCGTACAACTCGCGCAACGGCAACGCCCCATTGAAAACGGCATTTTTCGTCGGGTCATACGTCTCCATCAGCTTCATCAACACTTCTTCTCCTTTTTCCGTCAACTCAATGTACGTATTGCGCTTGTCATCCTGTTTTTTGGAAAACGAAAGCAATCCTTTTTCTTCTAATTTCTTTGAGAAGTTGAACGCCGTCGACACATGCATCACACCGAACTTGGCGATTTCCGAAATCGAGGCTCCTTTGAAGTGGTAGGCGATCCATAAAATGTGATGTTCGTTAATGTTCAAGTCAAACGGCTTGATCCACCGCTGCCAATCTTTTTCAATCGATTTCCATAGCGCTTTGCTCAGCTGGGCAATTCGTTGGCTGAATAACATCGCCTCTTTGATGGAATAATGCTGTTCTGTCGCTTTCATCGTTCCACCCACTCTTCCCTCACCGTATTTTTTACTCTCCATTATATCAATAAAACAAAAAGGAATAAAGACAAAAGTATTTATTTTTATGATTTTTTTTGCATATTCATAGTAGTAAGCATAAGGCGCTTGGCGCATACAGGAGGAGAATGCCATGGTGTATATACAATGGCTGCTTATCGCTGTCGGATTCTTATTTTTCTGTCTTTTTATAAACGCATTTTTCGCCTTATGGAAAGCGCGGGCGTACCCGCCGAAAGCATTGCTGAAAGAACGGACTTTGCGCTATATTGGAATAGCGTTCATTTGCTTGCTCACCGCTTGGCTTCTCAGCTATGTCTAATACGCGTTAAAAACAAATGGAGCATAAGTATTTTTTTCCTACTCTCTCTTTGATAGCAAAAAACCCGACCAGCAATGATCGGGTTTTTCGCCGTCTACACGTGCGCTGTAACGTTCATCCGTCGGAAAATCGACGATGCGATCGGATAGATGATGGCCATCGCCACTGCGTTCAACGCCGCTGTCGGCAGCACGATGGTGACAAACAGCGCCGAAAACGTCGCTCCGCCCGGCAACCCGACAAGCAAGAGCGCCGCAGCCAAAAACACCCCGCCGGAAATGACCGTGCCGACTGCCGCCAGCACTGAAGCCCCAATGACCGTTTGGCTGTATGCTTTCATCAAAGTCGCTAGGGCAAACACGACAAAGGCGGTGATGATCTTATCGATCATATTCGGCAGCTGTCCGCCCGGGAACGTCGTCGTCATGGCTGAGATCAAGCCAGTGACGACGCCGACAAGGCCGACCGCTTTGACGTTTGGAAAAAGCAAAATCGCCAAAAACATCATCGCCAGCATCATATCCGGCTTCATTCCGAAAAACAACCCCGGAATGACCGCGTGCAACACGGCTCCGATTCCGACTAACAGCGCCATCGATACTAATGCTCTCACATTCATGCTCATCTCTCCTCATCTCTCCTCGTCTATATCTTTTGCTCGAGAATTTTTCTATCATTATATCACTTTGCAGTGTAAAAGTGAAGAAGAAATTTTCAGGCAAAACGGCGGCGGAACTCGTTCATAAACGACGCGAGCGCTTCGCACGCCTCAAGCGGCACCGCGTTGTAAATCGACGCCCGGCAGCCGCCAACCGATCGGTGCCCGCCGAGCCCGACAAACCCGCGTTCTTTCGCCTCGGCGAGGAACGTTTTCGTCAGCTCCTCATTTGGAAGCGTAAAGGTGACGTTCATGAGCGAACGGCTCCCCTTTTCGGCGTGCGGTTTGTAAAAGCCGCCGCTTTCATCAATCGCCTCATACAGCACGGCCGCCTTTTGCTGGTTGCGCTCTTCCATCGCCGCCACACCGCCTTGCTCTTCGACCCATTCGAGCACGAGCGACAGCATGTAAATCGCAAACGTCGGCGGCGTGTTGTACAGCGAATTGCTCTTCTGGTGCGTCCGGTAATCAAGCATCGTCGGCAGCCCGTCCGGAATGCGCTCAAGCAAATCGTTGCGGAGAATGACAACCGTGACTCCTGACGGGCCGAGATTTTTCTGCGCCCCGGCGTAAATGAGGGCAAATTGACTGACATCGAACGGACGGCTTAAAATATCGCTCGACATATCCGCGACCAAGTCAACCGGCGTGTTTGGAAATTCCTTCCATTGAGTGCCGAAGATCGTGTTGTTTGACGTAATATGGACATAGGCGGCGTTTTTCGGCCATTGGACGTCATCAAGCGGCGGAATGTATGTGTAGTTCGCTTCTTTGCTCGAAGCGACGACCGTTGTCAAACCGATTTTTTGCGCTTCTTTCAGCGCTTTCTCCGACCATGCCCCGGTCAGCACATAACAGCCGATTTTCCCTTCCGTGAGGAGGTTCATCGGCACCATTGAAAACTGCAGGCTCGCCCCGCCTTGCAAAAATAAAATGTCATATCCGTCCGGCACATTTAGAAGCCGCTTGAGCCGCTCTTTCGCCGCATGATGGACAGCCTGGTATTCCTTGCTTCGGTGGCTTAATTCCATAACCGACATGCCGGTGTTTTGAAAATTAAGCAGCTCTTTTTGCGCCCGTTCAAGCACCGGAAGCGGCAGCGCTGACGGGCCGGCGTTGAAGTTGTACGCGCGTTTCATTGTCATCCCTCACTTTGCCTCCTGGTAGTCCATTGATATTATTATCCTAGCACGATTCGCAAAAAAAGAAAGAGAATTTTTCGAAAAAAACGCTTTCAAACGAAATCTTCCAAAAAAAGAAAGCCCCTGCTATTGCAAGGACTTCGCTTGTTTCCGCCGCTCGCGCTCCTTTCGGATGCGCTCCATGTAAATCTCCCCTTCTTTTTCAATGAATGCTTCGTCGATTTCCCGCTCACGCGCCGCCGTTTTTACGGTCATATAGCCGCTGAAAATAATGCCGGCAACAACCAAATACACCCACCAAGGCAAACTGAGCATCGCCATTCCCCCTTGTATGCTTGTCTTGTACTTAGTACACTATACGCGCAACAAGGGGGCAGTATGCATGGAGAAAGAGGCGGGAAAGCCGCCTCTTTCTTAGGGACAACGCTTATGCTTCGTTTCGCTTCTTCTTTGTTTTCTTCTTCGCTTTCTTCCACTGTCGGCGCAGCTCGTTCAACTCTTCTTTCGCCTGTTCATACTGAGTCGTCGGGACGATTTCAATGATCGGTTCGATCATGATCATCCCCCCTTTTTCCGCCCCTACTCTTTACTACCCGGATTTTTTGGCTTTGAAACAGACAAAAACGCTGGTTTGTAAAACGAGCGGTTGTCAAGGGCAAAAACGCGTTCCGTAAACTCGCCCGGCTTCACCTTCTCGAGCGCGCGGTCGATCATCGTAATTTTCGCATCCAAATTGTCAATGTAATGAAGCACCTCAGCTTCTTTGACGAGCGGCGGCTTCGGGCTGCCCCACTCCGCCTTGCCATGATGCGCGAGCACAAGATGCTGCAAAATGACAACTTCTTCACCTTGAATGCCGAGCTGTTCCGCCGCCTTGCTGATCTCGCTCACCATGATCGAAATGTGTCCGAGCAAATTTCCTTCAAGCGTATACGCCGCCGATACCGGACCGGATAGTTCAATCACTTTGCCAAGGTCATGCAAAATGACGCCGGCATAAAGCAAATCTTTATTGAGCGACGGATAGAGATGGATGAGCGCCTTGGCGAGCTCGAGCATCGACACGACGTGGTACGCCAGTCCGGAGATAAATTCATGATGGTTTTTCGTCGCCGCTGGATACTCAAAAAACGCCTTTTCGTATTTTTTCAACAAATAGCGGGTAATGCGCTGGATGTTTGGATTTTCCATCGCAAATATGTATTCCATGACTTTCGCCTTCATTTCCTCGCGGCCGAGCGGAGCCTTCTCCAAAAAGTCATCGATGCGCACGGCATCGCCCGGATGAGCAGGACGGATCGAACGGATGCGCAGCTGCAATTTGCCGCGGTAGTTATGGATGTCTCCCGCCACTTTGACGATGCACTCCGGCACATACCGCTCTTCGTCATCCGGCGAGACATCCCACAGTTTGGCTTCAATGTCGCCGCTTTTATCTTGCAAAATCAAAGTTAAGAACGGCTTGCCGTTGCTGGCGATGCCTTTCGTTGCTGATTTGATGAGTAAAAAGAGATCAACTTGTTCCCCAACCTCATAATGGATGATGCCTTTCGCCACTTCGTTCTCCTCCGTTTCTCTGTACGTACTTTCTAGTATATCATAACGGTTAGAGGGCAAAAAGAAAGCCTTGCCGAAACGGCAAGGAAACATTGGCCCAAACGCCCCGTCACGCTGTTTATTTTTTTGTTAGCTGAATGGCCCGTTTTATATCCTTGAAAATGTTCATTCGTCCATACATCAGCACACCGCCTCGATACACTTTGGCGCCAAAATAGATCAGCAAGGCAATCGTCGCCGCTAAAAGCACAAGGCAAAGCGCCACTTCCCACCCCGGCACGGAAACGAGGCCGATGCGCAAAAACATGAGCATCGGAGCGAAAAAGGGAACAAACGAGGCGCCGGTCACGAACGCCGACTCTGGCGCATTCAAGCCAAACATCGCGATCATAAATGCAGCGACAACCAACATCATGACCGGCGTAATCGCCGGCTGCACATCTTCGACCCGGCTGACGAGCGAACCGAGCACGGCAAATAGCACCGCATACAAGAGGTAACCGAGCAAGAAAAAAACGAGTGCATACACAAATATCGATGCCGGCAGGTGGTCAAATCCGAGGAAACGCCACACTTCCTGCCCGCTCGTTTTTAACGCGGCGAAAGCGACGGCGAAAAAAACGAAAAATTGCGTCAAGCTCACAAGAGCAACGCCGATGATTTTGCCAAACAGCTGTTGGACCGGCGGGACGCTTGACACTAAAATTTCCATCACGCGCGACGATTTTTCCGTCGCCACCTCCGTCGCAATCATTCCTCCATACATCAAAACAAACATATACATCGCGAAAAGAAGGACATAAACAAGAGCGCGCGCTTGGTTCAACTCCTCTTCCGTCTTCGCGTTTTTTTCCAATGCCACCTTTTGGAACGGAACCGGTTTGTAAAGCTCTGCCATTTGTTCATCCGTCAGGCCGAGCTTAGCGGCTGAAAGCGCTGTTTTCAGCTGGCTTAGCGCTCGTTTGAGTTCCTCAGGCGTCTGATTGTCCACAATCGTATTGGCATAATACACCGCTTCCGGCAATCCTTCCGCATCCATGGACAATACGAGCAATCCGTCCCATTTGCCTTCTTTGACTGCTTCTTTCGCTTCGTTTTCCATATCCGTAATTTTCGTCAACGCGATTTGGTCATGGCTTACCTGCTTCTCAAGCGGACCGTACAAAGATCCCGTGCGGTCAATGACCGCGACATGAGTCTTTTCATCACCGGTGAAAAACTCGATGATCGGCTGAATGTTGGCCACCCCGATGATCAACAGGCAAGTGATGGCGGTTGTCACAAGAAATGCTTTCGCCCTCAGCTTCGTTCCATACGTATGCCCCGCCACAAGGAAAAACTTATTCATACGCCGCACCTACTTTTTCAATAAAGATATCATTCAGAGACGGTTCTTCCAAGGCAAACAGACGAACCGCGACTTTTCCTGCTATATGGCCGAGTATCGCTTGTGCCGTCTCCTCATTGGCGATTTGCAGCCGCACCCCTTCCGCAGTCCTCTTCCACTGCAAAACGCCAGGAAACCGCGCCAATTCTTCAAACGGCCCGTCCCCTTGAATAACAAGGATTTGTTTGCCAAACGAACGTTTCAGTTCACGCAGCGCTCCAGCCACCACCGCGCGGCCGCGGCGCAAAATGCAGACATGTTCGCACAGCTCTTCCACATGTTCCATCCGATGACTCGAGAAGACAATGGTCGTGCCGTTCCGTTTTAAATCAAGCACCGCTTCTTTCAACAGTTCAACGTTCACCGGATCAAGACCGCTGAATGGCTCATCCAAGATTAATAGCTTCGGTCGATGAAGCACAGCAGCGATAAACTGGATTTTTTGTTGGTTGCCTTTCGACAGCTCCTCCACCCGCTTGTTGGCATAATCGCGGATATGGAAGCGCTCAAGCCAGCGGTCGATTTCTGGAAGAATATCCGTCTTCTTCATTCCACGCAACCGCCCTAAATACAAAAGCTGCTCTTGCACTTTCAGCTTCGGGTACAACCCGCGCTCTTCCGGCAAATAGCCGATCAGATGGCCTTTCGAGTAATCAATCGGTTCGCCTTGCCAACGGATCACCCCTTCCGTCGGGAGCAGAAGGCCTAAAATCATGCGAAAGGTCGTCGTTTTTCCCGCTCCGTTCGCCCCAAGCAATCCGAACATCTCCCCTTCTGGAACCGTCAACGTCAAATGGTCGACGGCCGTCGCCTGACCAAACCGTTTCGTCACCTCAATGATCTCTAAACTCATCCACATTCCCCCAACGTAAAACAAATTTTCCATCCACATTATTAAAACGTGCAGTCTCAAAAAAAGTTTCAGACAGAAGCAGGAATTTGCCTATCAAACCTCTAAATGAAAGAGAAATGAATGATGATTCAGCGAAAGGAGATGGTGACATGCCGATGTATACGTTGACCGCTTTTGAGCGCGACGGAGAAAAATTGCTCGATGAAACGTTTGAAGCAGCCAATGATGAAGAAGCGAAAAAAATCGGTGAACAAAAGCTGCGCGAGCGCGGCTGTTGGGACAAAACACACCGTTGCGTCAATGCCAGCGGCAAGCTCATTTTATTTCACCGCTAATCAAAACACCCCGGGGTTGTTCCCGGGGTGTTGTTATTTATCCAAATATTTCCTTTAATATATTGATTTTCTCTTCCGTATATTCGGCGAAATGCTCGTTGTACACTTTCGGCTCTTTGGGGTTCGCCTGGCGGGTGATTTTCCGCGTTTTCGGATCGACAAACTTGCTTGATGCCCCGCAGCCAAGGCCGATGATCGACTGCTGCTCTTCCATGATCATAATGTTGTATATGCTCTCTTGACCTGGCAGCGCGTAGCCGACGTTTTCAAGGTTGCCGAGAATGTTTTTTTGTCGATACAAATAGTAAGGGACATAACCGTGTTCCTTTGTCCATTCTTGGGCAGCCTTCATCATCGCCTGCACTTCCTCGCGGCTGGCGACTTTGTACTTTTGTTTGTTCTTTGTCATTTCCGACGCCCGTTTAAATGACAGCGTGTGGATGGTGAGCGATTCCGGCATGAGCCGCTCCGTCTCGGCGAGCGTATGCGTAAATTCCGCCAGACCCTCGCCGGGCAGTCCGATGATTAAATCCATATTAATGTTGTTCATACCCATTTGCCTTGCTAAATGAAACTTGTTGATCGTCTCTTCGACCGTATGATGGCGCCCGATCGCTTTTAACGTCTCCTGAATGTAGGATTGCGGGTTAATGCTGATGCGGTCGATCCGCCACTTTTTCAACACTTCGAGCTTCTCCAGCGTAATCGTATCCGGACGCCCGGCTTCGACCGTGATTTCGCGGACGCGGTCGACGTCTGGAAATACGTCATACATATGAGCGTACAGCCGGTCCATCTCGTCGGCCGTAATGCTCGTCGGCGTCCCGCCGCCGTAGTAAATCGTTGTGATGCGGATGCCGCGCTCGCGCAAAAAGCGGCCGACCGCCTCCATTTCGTAATGAAGGCCGGCCAAAAAGGCGTCGACCGACCCTTGGCGGCCGTTGATGGCGTACGCCGGAAATGTGCAATAGGCGCATTTCGTTGGGCAAAATGGAATGCCGATATAGATGCTCACTTCGTGGGCCAAATCGTATAAATCCGGAACGACCGTGAGCTGACGATCCACGATCGCTTGCATTAATTCGATTTTTTCGTTTGTCACTAAATACTCTTCAGCCAGCTTCCGGTGCGCCTCTTCTTTCGAAAGGCCTGAGCGCAAAAGCTGATGAAGCAGCTTGACCGGACGAACGCCGGTCAGCACGCCCCACGGCTGAATGAGGCCGGTAGAACGCTCAAGCAACGTCAAATAGACATGCAAAACGGCGTTTTTCAGCTGTTTTTCGTACGTTTTCCCGTCAGCATCCGCCGGCGTGCTGCATTCATGACTCGCTTCCTCAACGCGCCCGGACGTCTTGTCGAGAAGCGTCCCAGAAACAGCGATGCACCCGTCTTTCTTGACGGAAAACATAACGGCCATATCGGCCTCGGGAAGCGGCGCGAGCGACAGCTCCGGCGCTTCGAAGAACAGCTCGGTCATCACTTCGAGCGGGCGCTGAAACCGTTCCGGATGCGGCAGTCCTTGAATTTCGATCCGCACGTTCATCACCTTTTCTTTCAAACTTCTTTCAGTGTACTGAACGGCTGTTTCCTTCGTCAAGCGGAAGAATGCACCTTTGCCGCCGACTTTATGGAAATGACTCTCGCCCGGCCAACTAGATTAAAAAAGCCGGACATTCGCTCCGGCCTCATTTTTATGATTTTCGTGAAAACGGCAAGCGCCAGTTGTCCGCTCACGGTTCGCTCCCCGTTCAAGCTGCTTACTGTTTCGTTTTGAGTTTTTGCAAAAACTCGATCCGTTGCTGTTTGCGGAAATGTTCTTTCACCATGTAGGCGACGCCGAGCTGTTCGTTCGAACGCGTCACCCAGTCGGCCGCCCGCTTCACCTCAAGCGGTGCGTTCCCCATGGCGACGCCGAGCCCAGCCGCTTCAATCGCCGGCAAATCGTCAAGGCCGTCACCGATCATCACCGTTTCTTTCAACGATACGCCGATATGTTGAGCCAGCCGGCGCAACCCCGCGAGTTTAGACACTCCTTGCGGGACAATTTCCATTTTTCCGTTTGGCTGCATAATCATATCAATGGACGGAATCGATTTCGTCAATAAAGCGGCCGCTGCATCCCTCTCTTCGTCTGTAGCAAAATATACATCAATTTTCGGCACAGCGATCGGTTCGTCGATCAGCACATCGCCAAGTGAATCGACAAATTGGGTCGGATAGAAAAACGGGTCGCTTGAGGAGAGAACCGTTTGCACGACAAGGTTTTTCTTCACTTTCTTCCGATTGCCGAGCGAATACCGCTCATGCATGAGGCGGATGTTGCAGTTGAAGTTTTCCAAAATTTGCACGATATTAAACGTTCGCTCCTCAGGGATCACGGCGTCAAACAGCCTATCATCAAGCGTTCTGGCAATCATCGCTCCTTGGAATGCAATGAGCATCCCATCAAGCCGCAGCGCTTTCGCCACTTTGCGGGCGGAAAGCAAATTGCGGCTCGTGATTAACGTAACATAAACTCCTTTTTTCTTCACATAGTCGACCGCCTCTTTTGTTTCGCGCGGCAGGCGGCCGTTGTTTTTTAAAATCGTTCCGTCAATGTTGAGCGCCAACAGCTTATACACGGCTGTCTCCCCCTTTTGTCCGTCTCAACCTCTCTTGCCGCCGCCAGCAAGCTGGCGGCGGCTTTGCATTCCTTATCATTTTCATGACTATGACGAAACGGACAAAAAAAGAACACCCGACCGGGTGTTTTTCCTATCTTCCTTCCATGAATGAACGGTGCAACTCCTCAAGCGGCTTCATGGCGATTTGCTGAACCTCGGCAATGGTCATGCTCATTTGCTGCTCGAGCGCCATCAGGCGGGCGAGTTTCTCGTTTTGCTGGGCGAGCGCCATCGCCTTTTGCGCCTGTTCGATTTCATCAGGCAAAATGGCCGCCCCGCGCATCTGTTTTTCATGGAGCTGAAGCTGGATGTCGCGGACATTCGCGAACATTCGATAGGCGGTTTCATCTCGGCGGACATCTTCGTATGCCCGTTTCAGCTGCTGAAACGGCTCGCTCGCCCGAATCGCCTGCTCAAGCTGTCTAGCGAGCGCATGAAGGGGTTCAGACATAAAAAGAGCCTCCTATACGAATATCGTTCACGTTCTAACGTATGCGCCATCTGGCGGCGATATGCCACAGCCTACAGCCATAAGCCAATGACACCTTGAACGGCGCCGATCAGCCCGCCAAGCAAAGCGCCCAAATACGTAATCATCTTTAGTTCACGGCGGGCGATCGATAAAATGATCGCTTCCAATCGTCGTAATGAAAACGACTCCACTTGGTCGCGGACAATATCCGCCAACCCAAGCTGTGCAACAATCGCCTCGATTTTGTCGCTTAACAGGCAGCTGACCGTTGCCGCCGCCTGCGGGATGAGGCGGTCAAACAATGGTTGCCCGTACGGAGCGATCAGCTCATCAAGCGGGCGATGCAGCCAGCCGCCGCTTTGCACCAAGCGGCGGGCAGCCGACCGCACCGCTTCATCGATGCGCCGGCGGCCGATCATCTCTTCCACGGTTGCGAGCGGATAGTCCAACCATTTGTTCCACTCCGTCCAAAGAAGGCGGGAGAGCACCTCTCTTGTGCCAGCATGGCGCAAAAATTTACCGAGCTCCGCCTGCACCTTATCGACGAAATTGACATTGCCAAGCAACATCTGCAGCATATTTCCAACCATCCCGCGCTCTTGGAAAAAACGCTCGATCATGCTGGAAATCTGCTGCTTTCCCTCCTCGCTGCGAAAGTAGTCAAGCGTCCTGTCGGCCAAATAACCCGCTAGACTTTCGACGCGCGCTTCCATCGTCTGCTTCAACTCCGCTGGCAATACATCGCGTATCGGCCGCAGACGCCACGTTTCGCTCCACCGTTCATACGCTCGCTCAGCTTGCTCGGCCGCCATCGCTTCGAGCCGCTCGGCGGGAGAGCGAATACCGAGGCGTTCAAGCAACTCAGCCGGCGTTTCTTTGCGCGCAAGCCACTTTCGAAGCCATTCCCGCCCCCACTCGGCCATCTCGGCCGTAAAGGACGGATCCATGAGTTTGCGCCGCAATCCTTCCGGCGTCACCAAATGCTCCACGACCGTTTTCCCGAGCTGTTCGGCCAGCTCCCGCCGCCGCTTTGGAATCAATCCCGGCGTAAACGGCAGCCGTTTTCCAAACACGTACATCGGCTCATATGGGCGAAACAGCATCACGATGGCGATAAAATTCGTCACCCCGCCAATGAGCGCCCCGACCGCCACCATAAACAGCAAATAAACGAACGTTTCCATCCTCTTCTCCTTCCGTCCCCGCCGCTGTCACCAAACGGCGTCCGTCATCATACGATGGCGATATAAACGTTTGCCTAATTGTTCATTATAGAGCTTGCCTGACGAATGCGCAAATGAGGGACTGCGATGAGCAAACAACGAACGATGGCTGTGCTGACGGAAATCAATGAAACAAGTGAACGGGCTGCCTTTGGATCCATCCATCATTTTTGCGAGGAATTGGCGGCATATGCTAGAAAGCGTGGTCTCTTTTTTTACGTGTCCTCGCCGGCGCTTTACTTAGAGGGAGTCGGCTATCAGTGGACCGAAAGCGGATGGGGCAAGCGGGACGTGCCTCCAGCCGATGTCGTTTACAATCGCCTTCACTCTCGCAAGCTCGAACGCTCCCCTTTGTTTGCCGAGCTGCTCGCTCGGCTTGCCGAAGAAAACGGGATGATGTTCAACCATCGCTTTTTGCATAAATGGGAAGTGCACTGCCATTTTGAGCGGCACGAGTACTTGCACCCGCACTTGCCGAAAACGGCGCTCTGGAGCGGTCAACATACGCTTGAGGCGTTCCTTGACGCTTTCCCATCCGTCTTTCTCAAGCCGATCTATGGCAGCCAAGGGCGAGGGATTTTCTGCCTCCAACATTCGGACGACGGAATTTGTCTTCGCCATTCCACTTCCGCTTCAACGGCCGTATATCGTTCGATGGACGCTTTAGCTTCCGCTTTGCGGCAACAAATCCGAACGCCGATGATCATCCAACAAGGGCTTGAGCTTCGCACCCTCGACGGCCGCCCGGTCGATTTTCGCCTGCTTTGTCATCGCGCCCGCCACAATGATTGGCGCGTCACTTCCGCCGTCGCCCGCGTAGCGCCGCCCGATCAGTTTGTCGCTAACCTTGCCCGCGGCGGAGAACTGATGGCGGTCAATGATGTCTTGCGGAAGTGGTATACGAGAGCTGACGCGTTCCAGCAAAAACAGCTTCTGAAAGAAATCGCACTGGAATCCGCCGCCGTTCTCGCCTCGGAAGCGGAGGGACTGTATGGAGAGTTTGGCGTTGATCTTGCCATTGACATCCAGGGCCAGCCGTGGATCATCGAGGTGAATACGAAGCCGTCGAAACAGACGGATATGGCCGCTTCCTACCAATCGGTCCGCCCGTCGGCGAAGGCGATCATCGACTATAGTTTGACATTGATGGAGGAAAAGGAGTGAACCGTTTTGCTTTCACTCGGTTTTGTCACCCTTGACGAACAGCAAGACCACACGTATTGCACTGAGGTGGCGAAATGCGCCAGACGCTACGGCATTTCCGTCTGCCGCTTTTCGCCGCTTGGCATCGATCCGCAGACGGAAAACGTCCGCGGCTTTCTCTTTCAAGAGGAAACGAACGAATGGACAAACGCCGTCTTTGCCATTCCGCCATTTTTATATGACCGCTGCTTTTACGGCAATGATGAGCGGTCCAAAAAAGCAAAACCGATTATGAACTGGTTGAAGCAGCGGCCTGACCTCACGTTTTTAGGCTATGGCCTGCCGGGCAAATGGGACGTATATGAAGCGCTCTCCTCTCACCCGCTCTTGTCCGCATACGTGCCTCCGACTGTCCGGCTTGAGCGCGCCGATGATGTGCTTGCGCTTCTCCGCCGCGAACAAGCCGCCATCGCCAAGCCGGTGCACGGCTCCGGAGGACGCGGTATTTGCATCTTTCAAAAGAAAGGGAAGGCGCTGTCCGTCCAAGACAGTCACGGTCAAGAACAGGCCGTCATTGCCCGCCGAAGCGAGCTGGAACAGCTCCTCGCCTCTTGGAGCCGCCGCGGCGAGTATGTCCTGCAGCCATTGCTTCAGCTATCGACCCCGGAGGGTGAACCGTTTGACCTCCGCATTCTTTTGCAAAAGGATGAAAACGGACGCTGGGTGGAGCGGGTGCGGGCCGTGCGAGTCGGCCGACCGGGGGCATGGGTGGCCAACGTCCGCGCCGGCGCGGACATTCGTCCGTTTTCCGAGTGGCTCGACCGCCTTTCCTCTTCAAAACGTCTCTTCGTGCTCGATGGCGTTGAGACGATCATCCGCACGCTGCCAGTTTATATGGATCACACGTTCGGTCCTTTGTTTGAAATCGGCTTGGATCTTGGTGCAACCGACAACGGGGCGGTGTGGATTTTGGATGTCAATTCCAAGCCGGGGAGAAAAGTGGCGCATCTTCTGCCCCCGGAGCAACAAAACGAACTGTACGAAGCGCCGCTTCGGTATTGCTTGTTTTTGGCCAGAGGGGGGAAAAGCCAATGACCTACACGTTGATCATTGACGAACAACAAACAAATACGGTGATTCTTCCCGCCACGCTCCAAGCATCTAGGCAAACATCAGCCGCGTTCGGCAGCCTTGTCACCCCATGCCGGGTCATTTCTTCCCCCCGTCTTGTCGACCGTGTGATTGTGGCGCATGACGTTGCCCGATGCTTGTCGATCCCATTTGCCGCTGACGTTCATGTCTTTTTGACCGATGAAGCTGTTCACTTCGGGCCGCTTGTCGGCATTTTGACCGCCGGATTCACAAAGTCGCTCCACCGCCCGGTCGGCAGCCGGAGCTTCTTTTTTGCCAAGTTGCTGGCGCAAGAAAAGCAAGTCGGCGGATTTGCCTTTTTGTTTGGCGCGCCCCATATTGACTGGGAAAACGGCATGACGAACGGCTATTTTTACACAGAGCGCGGCTGGGAACGCCATACGGTGCCGTTGCCGAATGTCGTTTACAACCGGCTGCCAAACCGGCGCGTCGAAAAGGAGGAAACGTTTCAAACGATGACGAAGACGCTGCAAACCACCTACGGCATCCCGATCTTTAACGGGTGTTTTTTCAACAAATGGGACATTTACCGCCGGCTCGCTGCCCATCCGAAGGCGCAGCCGTATTTGCCGGCGACGTCCGCCCACGTGACGCAGCACACCATTGAGCAGTTTCTTGCCCGCTACCGTGAAGCGTACATCAAGCCGGCCGACGGCAGCCTCGGCCGCGGCATTTATCATTTAGCGAAAAAAAACGCCTATGAATGCCGGTTCCGCGATGAAAGCGGAGAAATACAAACAGTGCTGTTTCCCACCGCCATGGCGGTGTGGCATCATTTGCTCGCCCATGCGCCGCTTCACCGCTATGTCATCCAACAAGCGGTTCCGCTTCTTGCCGTCAACGGCCGACCGGCTGATTTCCGCGTTCACGTTAACAAAAACGAACACGGCATATGGCAAGTGAGCGCCATCGCCGCCAAAATCGCTGGAAAACAAAGCATCACGACCCATATGAACAGCGGAGGCATCGTCAAAACGCTGGAAGAAATTTTCCCGGATGCCGCCGAGCGCGAAATCATGCTCGCCCGTCTTTCTGACGCCGCCCTTACGCTCAGCCGTTGCCTTGATGAAGCATCAGAAACGTTGATCGGCGAAATCGGTTTTGACCTTGGTGTTGACCAACAAGGAAGGATTTGGATGTTTGAAGCCAATTCCAAACCCGGACGGTCGATTTTTAAGCATCCAAAATTAAAGGACGCAGACGAACGAACAGCGCGGTTGCCGCTCGCTTACGCCGTCCACCTCAGCAAAACAGCCATCACCGAACCCGAGGCGCTTTGGCCATGCTGACGATCGGCTACCGTCCTGACACCGGCGAGTGGGTGTGCAACAGTCCGGGCGGCCCTTATCGATTCGGCAGCGGCTGGGTTGCTCCCGCCGCTGTCCTTCCCGATCTCGTCTTTCCCGTCCGCGAGCAAGATGGACGGGTGGGACCGCTCGTCGGCGTGCTGGTCAGCGCCTCGTCCCTTTCCGCTTTGCTGGCTGGGAAAAAGCCGTGGCTTGAAACCGTTATCCGCTCCATCCACAAAGCCGGCGGCATCTCCGTCGTCAGTGCGGCCGCCGGCATCGGAGAGAAAACGGTCTCCGGATATCTATTCGTTCCGACACTTCATCGTTTCATCGAAGCGGCCGCTCCACTGCCCGATGTCGTCTACAATCGAGTAAAAAGCCGCGAAGAAGAAGAAAGCGAGCCGTTTCAAACGGCGGCTGCCCAGTTGAGCGCCCATGGCGTTCCACTTGTCAACCGCTCTTTTTTCCGCAAATCGGACGTTTATGACGCGCTGCGGTCCGACCGCCGGCTCTGGCCGCATCTATTGCCGACGGCGCCTGTCCAAACAGCGACCGATCTTCGCGCTTGGCTCCGCCAATACAGCTGCATTTACTTGAAGCGGGATGACGGCGCCAGAGGAATGGGGCTGTTTCGTCTCACCGCCTTGTCAGAGACGGAAGCCATTTGCGAATATCCGGGCGGCCAAAAACGGTTCTGCTCGCTCGATGCGCTCGCATCACTCATTCAGTCCGGCCGCTACATCGCCCAAGCATTGGCTGAAACGGACGAGTGGAATGGACGCCGCTACGATTTGCGCGTGCTCGCCCATTGGCACAACGGCCGCCATACGATCACCGGCATCGGTGTTCGTTCGGCCGACGTCGAGTCAGTGACGACCCATGTGTTTCATGGCGGAACCATCCTCCCGTACAAAGAAGTCAAGGAACGCATCGATGAAGCGGCGCTCGAGCGGCTTATTGCCTTGAGCGGCGCACGCCTTGGCGAACGGTTTGGCTTTGTCGGCGAGTTTTCCGCCGACATCGGCGTCGGAAGCGAACAGCAGCTTTACATTTATGAAATCAACGCCAAGCCGATGGTGTTTGATGAGCCGGAGATTGAGGCACGGCGGCTTGAGAGGCTCAATCAGCTGTTTGCCGAGCTCGCTCATCGTACGCCATAGCTAGAAACTGGCCGCTGTAGCGAAGCGCCTGGCGGAACACAGCATCAACCGCTTGTTTGGCGGCTCCATTTAAGCTTTGGCAGACGTTCTGGCATAACATCGCTTTTTCCCACTCAGCCGCCGCCATGGCTTGCAAGAGATCACAACGAGGTGCGCCTGCTTTGCTTTGCTCTCTTTCCGCTCGACCGTCGGCGTTAGCCCCAGCAACTAAATAATGCACGTATTGCCAAAGTTTACGCTGCCGCTCGGCTTCAGCCAAATAGACCGCCCATGCCTCATCCGTTTCCATCTCAGCGAGCTGCCGGGCTTTTTCTTCCGCCGCGGCGGTTGTTTCGAGCAATTTTTTGATCAGCATGATCATCGCGTGCCGCCCCTTTCTTCCCGCTTGTCCTCTTTCATCCATATGAATGGCATGGATAGCGTATGCCTCTTTTGGACAAACTTTAGGAAAAACGATGAGAGGAAGGAGCGAGATGATGGAACGAAATGAAGCCGAGCGCCGGGATTCATTGTACGAAGGACGCGATGAATACTATATGGACATCGACCGCATGATCAACGAAGGGATGGCCGGAGGTGCTGTGTACGGCCACGGCGATGACGTCAACATTGAGGAAGCGCGCGATCTTGTCAAAGAAGAGCCGCCGTACGAAGCCGGCCAGTAAACGGAGCCGATTTTCCCGCCTCGGGAAAGTCGGCCTTTTGTTTTATGAAGCCTCTCCGCTAATGCGTTAGGCAGGGATCGTTCGAAACGACCGCTGTTGGCCAAGCCGCCCGTTCATCCTGCGGCTTTCCCGCTTTCATCCATTGTCTTTCTTTCCATTCGCGGAGATTTGGTATAATGAAAACAACGCCGATTCCTCTTCGGCGTGACATCATCCTTGACGGAAAGTGGTGCGCCGCGATGCTAAAAGAGCTCGAATCGCTTTATGAAGGGGACATCGTCATCAACGGTCAGCCGGAACACCCCGAAGATTACGAATGGTTTTATACCGCCGATGGCGATGAGATCGGCATCGCCAAGCATCGATTGACAGAGCAGGAGCGGCGATTGCTGGCGCTTTTTTTCACCCCCGCCGAGCGCCGACGCGAACCGGAAAGCGAAGAGGAGCGGGCATGGAAACGATGGATGGCAACCGGCGACCCAGCCGCGCTCGCTCGGCTCGCTGCTCCGTATTGCCGGTTCATTCATTTTACAGCCAGCCGGCCGATCGCCAACAAAGAGGAGTTTGCTGACGCTGTTCGCGGCTTATTTTCCTCCCCGGTTGCCATCGTCTGGGAACAAGATCGGCGCGGGCTGATCGTCGAAGCGAAACAAAAGCGGACGACGGAGCCGCCTTCGTTAGCGGACATGGCTGAGGCGCTCGCCGCTGATTTTTATACTGCCATTCATTTATTGATCGGCCCAATCCGCTCCGTCGATGAACGGCTATATGAATCGTTTCTCCTTGAAAAAGAGTGTTTTTCCGCCGCTCGGCGCTTTTGGCCGAAACGAACGGTGTACGAATGGGAAGACGTCATTCCGCTTCCGCTCTTTGAAGAAGGAGCAGTCAGTGAGAAAGCCCGCCGGACCCTCTCGTTTCTTGACGGATTCGACGAGGAGGAAGTGCGGGCGATGGAGACGTTTTTGCAATGCAACTTAAACGTCTCGATGGCAGCGAAAAAGCTGTATATGCACCGCAATAGTTTGCAATATCGAATCGATAAATGGACGGAGCAAACTGGTGTTGACATCAAACGGTTCAAAGGGGCGGCAGCCGTCTATTTGGCTATCTTGCACCGGCGCCGTTCGTAATCCCCCGCTTTTTTGTCATGTCGCCGAAAATCGGCGGCATTTTTTGTGCACCTCGTCCATTTACGAATGTTCCTATTTTTCTATACACTAATGGCAAGAAAACGATTTCGGCGATGAGGAGGATGGTTATGGCAGAACTCATTCTTGATCATATTTACAAAATTTACGACAACAATGTGGTCGCCGTCAAAGACTTCAATTTACATATTCAAGACAAAGAGTTTATCGTATTTGTCGGCCCGTCCGGCTGCGGCAAATCCACCACGTTGCGGATGATCGCCGGCCTTGAGGAAATTTCCAAAGGCGATCTTTACATCGACGGCAAACGAATGAACGATGTGCCGCCGAAAGACCGCGACATCGCCATGGTGTTCCAAAACTACGCTCTGTATCCACATATGAGCGTCTATGACAACATGGCGTTCGGTTTAAAACTGCGCAAATTCCCGAAAGCGGAAATTGACAAACGCGTCCGCGAGGCGGCGCGCATTCTTGGGCTCGAGCAATATTTGGACCGCAAACCGAAAGCGCTCTCCGGCGGGCAGCGGCAGCGCGTGGCATTGGGACGGGCCATCGTCCGCGATGCAAAAGTGTTTTTAATGGACGAGCCGCTCTCGAACTTGGATGCGAAACTGCGGGTGCAAATGCGCTCAGAGATCGCGAAGCTCCATCAGCGCTTGGAAACGACGACCATTTACGTCACCCACGACCAAACGGAAGCCATGACAATGGCCACCCGTCTTGTCGTCATGAAAGACGGCGTCATCCAGCAAGTCGGGACGCCGCGCGAGGTATACGAAAAACCGGAAAACATTTTTGTCGGCGGCTTTATCGGTTCACCGGCCATGAACTTCCTTCGTGGAACGCTGCAAGACGGCAAGTTTGTCGTCGGCCAAACATCGTTTGGCATTCCGGAAGGAAAAATGAAAGTGTTGCGTGAGCAAGGGTATGTCGGCAAGGAAGTGATTTTAGGCATTCGTCCGGAAGACATTCACGACGAACCGCTCTTCCTTGAAGCATCTCCGGCGACGAAAGTTACCGCTCTCGTCGAAGTCGCCGAGCTGCTTGGCGCTGAATCGATGATCTATTTTAGCATCGACAACCAAGAATTGGTCGCTCGCATCGACGCCCGCACGGAAATCAAGCCGGGCCACCGGATTGACCTGGCGCTTGATATGAACAAAGCGCATTTCTTTGACGTTGAAACGGAACGGCGCATCCGGGCGGCGGATGAAAAGTAACCCCCCATTGTTGTTCATATAGATTCATTCGAAGGCGTTCCGAAAAAACGGAACGCCTTTCCTTTCCACTCCATCAACAGCCTTATTCCTTGATAAAACGCACTTCCTCCTCATGGCAAGTCGGACAGTAAAACAAATGAACACATTCATGATTCGTATACGTGCGCAAATAGCCGTCGACAAGCTTCATGACGTCCGCATCCATGTACGGGCTGTAGTCATCGAAATAATCTGTAACTTTCCCATGATCTTCCATTGGTTGCCGGCAGTAGCTGCAATACACCGTCACCCGGCGCAACCCGTTGCACAGCGGGCATACATTCATGCTGCTTCCTCCTCTAAGATGTTCCTTATCTTTACATATTCCCTAATGGTGACGGCGGTAAAACGTTAAAAATTCCCATATTCTCACCATGCATAACAGGCAAAAAACGTCCCAAACTATGAGTACCGCCAGCGAAATCACTCATCCGTTGCAACAGGGACGCTGGCGAAGCCAAAGGCGGGTGGGCCGGTGGGTTCAGCCAAGCTTGGCACACGCCTTGCAGCGTGAAGTGTTGGTGCAAATCCAACCATCCCAACCATCAAAAATTTTTAAGAGGAGATGATCAACGATGGCACGCAACAATAACAACAACCAACTGTTAGTCGCTGGTGCTCAACAAGCCATTGATCAAATGAAGTACGAAATCGCCCAAGAATTTGGTGTGAACCTCGGCGCTGACACGACTTCTCGCGCGAACGGTTCGGTCGGCGGCGAAATTACGAAACGTCTTGTCGCCATGGCTCAGCAACAACTTGGGGGCCAATTCGGCAACATTCAATAACCGCCTTAACGAACAACTTCATATAGATGGCAAACGCCCCGGGCAGTCAGCCCGGGGCGCTTTCATATGGGAACGGGGAGCGAATCAGGCGCCTCCCGCCTGCTCGGCAAGCGGTTGGCTCAATGAGACAAGCACTTTGCGAATGCGCCGATTGTCGACTTGGCGGACGGTGAACGTCAGCGATCCATATTGCAACGTTTCGCCGACTGCTGGAATACGCTCAAACATCTCAAAAATCCAACCACCCAACGTATGCGATTCACTCCTTGGCACGTCGATGTTCATCACTTCGCAAAATTCATCCAGCGGCAGTTCGGCGCTGAACTCGAAGCTGTGCTCGTCGATTTGGCGCACCGTTTTCACCGCTTCATCATGCTCATCCCATATTTCGCCGACAATTTGCTCGAGAATATCTTCGAGCGTAATGAGTCCAGCGGTGCCGCCAAACTCGTCGACGACGATCGCCATATGCACTTTGCTTTTTTGCAGCTCCGGCAGAAGATCCGACACTTTCATGGACTCGACAACGAACAACGGCTGGCGCAACAAATCGCGGATGCGCACCTCCCGCTTTTGCACAAGCTCGCTGAAAAAGTCGCTTTCCGACAAAATGCCGATCACGTTGTCAATATCCCCTTCATAGACCGGGATGCGGGAATATTTCTCTTCCAAAAACACGTCGCGAATCTCTTCAATCGGCTGGTTCACTTCCACCGCCACCATATCAGCACGCGGCGTGAAAATTTCTCCGACCAAAATTTCATCAAAATCGAGCGAACGTTGGATCAATTCTTTTTCTTTGTTGTCGATGACCCCTTCTTCTTCACTCAGCTCAACCATCACTTTAATATCTTCCTCCGTAACAGCCGGCACAGCCACCCCATTGGCGAACCTCTTGGCGATTCGATCTTTTAAGGCTTGGAGCGACGCCGTAACCGGCGTCATCAACTTCATCAGCCCATAGGCAAGGCCGGCGTATCGGATGGCGAGCTGCTCCGCATGCTCTTTCGCCATCGATTTTGGCAAAATTTCACCGAAGACGACAAATAATACTGTCATCACCGCCAGCGTGGCAAACAAGCCCATCTGTTCCCCAAGCAACGAAACGGCAATGTCCGTAAAGAGCACGACCGTCACGACGCTGGTGAGGCGGTTGGCCACAGCAAGCGCCAACAACACGCGGTCAAGCTGACCGATCACCGCTTGGAGACGCTTATTGTGCAGATGCTCTTCCGCATAATGCCGCAACCGTGCCTTGCTTGCCGAAGAAAACGCGGCTTCTGCTGAAGCGAACAGTGCATTGGCGAGCAGGGAGAGGAAAAACCACCCGAACAACCTTAACGGCCACTCTTCCAATGAATCTTCACACTCCTATGGATGGTGACTATGTTATTCATATCCATTTTTCCGCCGAATCATGCTTGTAAAAGCCACACTTGCCGCGCTAAGCGGAAACAAAGCGATGCGACCGGCAGCAGCCGTTTTCGCTCTTCCTATCTTAAATATAACAAATTTTTCGCCAACTGACTATAGCTGGCGAGTTATCCTTCCATATAAATCCAGACAACCAAAAAGAAAAATGCGCCGGATGAACCGAGGCGCATCATGATTCAAGCCAACAGGAACCAATCAAATACACAAGAACAAGCAATGAGGCAATGTTGAATGTCACCGACCACTCGGCCATTCGTCTTCCCCTCCCTTTTCTTCCCCTCTTTCATCGTACCATATTGCCGGCGGGAAAAGCAGGGAGGAGAAGGGTGTCTTTTTGACAGTTTGATGAACAAAACAAGGGCGTCCTCCCATCAATGGACACCCTTATTTCATTTTCTCTCGTTTCAACCTAAATAGCGGTAATAGATCGCCTTTGCCTCCTGCACGTCTTTCGTGCCGTGCACAAGCGCACGGCCGTCGCGAAAGACAACCAATCGCTTGTCGCCGAGCGAAACGGAGACAAGATACGGGTTCGCTTCCGCTTGAAGCCCTTGGCGGCGAAACAGCTCCGCCAATTCATTCAAGTCGTACTGGCGCGGGGCAGGCGGACGGATTTGCACAGAATCGCGCCCGCACAAGACGGCAGTCTTCGTCCGTTGTTCATAGGAAAGAAACGGATAAGATGGATGACGTCCGCACGTCGGGCAACCGTCCTTTTTCACCCCGTCAATGCGAATGGAGGCGTATTCGTTCGTCCAAAGGTCAAACGAAACGAGCTTGCCGCGGAGCGCCGACCAGTCCTCCACTAAAATTTTTAACGCCTCAGCCATCTGATAGCTGACAACCATTTGCACCGCTGGGCTGATAATGCCGGCCGTATCGCACGTCAATCCCCCTTGCGGCACCGTTTCAAGCAAGCAATACAAACAAGGCGTGCGGTTCGGAATGAAGGCGCAGCTTAAACCGTAACTGCCGACACAAGCGCCATAAATCCACGGAATGTTGTACTTGTAGGCAACGTCATTGATGACAAGGCGCGTATCAAAATTATCTGTCGCATCGATCCATAAGTCAGGGCGTTGCTTGAGGGCGATCGTTTCCAATTCTTCTGGGCCGGCGTCGCCGACAATGGCCTCGATCTCAACCTCGCTGTTGATTTGTTCAAGGCGCCGTTTGGCGGCGATCGCCTTTGGCAGCCGCTCCTTCGCATCCGCTTCGCTGTACAGTTGCTGGCGTTGCAAATTGCTCCATTCGACGTAATCGCGGTCAATGATTGTCAATTTGCCGATGCCGGCGCGAACGAGCGCTTCGGCGTTGCCTGTGCCGAGCGCTCCGGCGCCGACTAACACGACATGCTTTCCCCGTATTTTCTTTTGCCCTTCCTCGCCAATCGGTGCAAATAGTTGCTGCCGGGAATACCGTTCGTTCAAACAACACTCATTCCTTCCGTTGGACTGCTCGCTGACGCGTACCGTTTTTTCGGGATGCGTCCGGCTTCATAGCCGAGCCGGCCCGCTTCCACCGCCAGCTTCATCGCTTTCGCCATTTTCACTGGATCGGCCGCGCCGGAAACAGCGGTGTTCAAGAGCACCCCATCCGCGCCAAGCTCCATCGCCAGCGCCGCGTCCGCCGGTCCACCGATGCCGGCGTCGACAATGACCGGCACGTTCGCCTGCTCAATGATAAAGCTCAAATTGAGCGGATTGATGATGCCTTGCCCAGACCCGATCGGCGAGGCGCCCGGCATGATCGCATGGCAGCCAAGCTCCTCTAGCCGCTTCGCCAGCACGACATCATCGGATGTGTACGGCAACACGATAAACCCTTCCTCAAGCAGCATTTCCGCCGCTTTCAACGTCTCGATCGGGTCTGGGAGGAGCGTTTTGTCGCAGCCGATCACTTCTACTTTTATCATATCACACAATCCGGATGCCTTGGCGAGTCGGGCGATGCGCACCGCTTCTTCGGCCGTTTTCGCCCCGGCGGTGTTCGGCAAAAGCTTATATTTGCTTAAATCGAGCTGCTCTAAAAAGTTCGGCTGCTCCGGGGAAAAGATGTTCATCCGCCGGACGGCGAACGTTAAAATTTCCGCCCCTGATGCTTCCACCGCTTCTTTTTGCACGTCCAAGCTCGGATATTTGCCCGTGCCGAGCAACAGCCGCGAAGAAAATTCATATGGGCCAATTTTCAACATCATCAACCGCCTCCTACAAAATGAACGATTTCCACGCGATCACCATCGCATAGCACCGTCGTCCCATACTCATGTTTTTGGATGATGCGGACATTGACTTCGACGATGCAAAGCTTGTTCTCAAGCCGGAAATGGGCAAGCAAATCGCCCACCGTTTTCACCTCGTCGGGCACGGCGACCGTCTCCCCGTTAATCACTAACGTCATTCCACCCCCACCTTTCCGATATGGCGTGTCAACGAAAATGGCGCAAGATCAAACGCCGTCTCTTTCCGCTCCACTAAGTCGGCGACAAGCAGACCGGTCAATGGGCTGAGCAAAATGCCGTTCCGGTAATGTCCGGCAGCGACGAATAAGCCGCGCCGCTCCGGATGCTCGCCTAGATAAGGCAAGCCGTCTTCGGTCTGCGGCCGAATGCCGCTCCATGATGCCACCCATTCCGCCTGTTCGATGTCCGGAACAAGGTGGGCGGCGCGGTGAAGCAAGTTCATCACCCCACCGGCCGATACACGTCGATCGAACGTGCCGGGCGTGGACGTCGCTCCGATGAGCAGCCGGTTTCCTGATTTCGGAACGATGTAGCAGCCGTTTTTCGCAAATACAGTCGTTTGCAACAACGGAACCGGGGCGCGCACCATGACGCATTCTCCTTTGACCGGATAAACGGAAAGCGAAAGCCCGACCCGCGCGCCGAGCCGCGCCGCCCAAGCGCCGGAAGCGATGACGACCGCCTCGGCGGCAAACGTCCCGCCTGTTGTGTCTAACACATGCCCACTGCTGTCGGAACGGATGTCGAACACTTCCGTATACTCGTACAGACAAGCGCCGGCGGAGGCGGCGGCATAGGCAAGAGCGGCGGCCAAATCCGGAGCGCTCACTTGCCCATCGCCAGGGATGTACATCGCGCCGGCAAGCGCTTCCGCCGCAAGACGCGGCTCCATTTCAAGCGCCTCCCCTTTCGTGAGCCACTGCACCGGTTCGCCTATGCCCCGCCAAAATGTATAATGGCGATAGAGATCGTCTGCTTCCTCTTCCGTTGTCGCTAGTTTGATCAATCCTTTTTCGACAAGGCCGATATCGATGCCGGTCCTCTCCCTCAGCTCTTCAGCCAAGGCCGGCATGAGAGCTCGGCTTTGCAAGGCAAGCGGCACAAGCGGGCTTGACGTCGAAAACTCGGATTGCGCCCCAAGCATGCCGGCTGCCGCGCTTGACGCCCCGCTTCCCATCGTTCCTTTTTCAAAAATGGCGACGCGATGCCGCCGCTTGGCGAGCTCAAAACCGATGGCCGCCCCAATCACCCCGCCGCCGACGATGGCGACGTCATACCGATGCGTCATCCCCTATCCCCTCCCTTTCACGATGTCTGCCAGCCGTTTAGCCTCAGCAACGGGGTCAGCAGCGAAAAAAACAGCCGACAATACTGCCACCCCGGCTGCGCCCGCTTCCAGCACCCGACGAGCGTTGCCGGCGTGAATGCCGCCAATGGCGATGACTGGAATGGACACGGCGGCCGCGATTTCCGCAAGCGAGTCCAGACCGCGCGGCGGCAAACCGGGCTTGCTGTCCGTCGGAAAAATATGGCCATACAAACAAAAGTGAGCGCCATCCTGTTCGGCCTGTTTCGCCTCCTCCGACCCGTGCACCGAGCAACCAACCGTCAAGTCCGGAAACGAGCGGCGGACGGCGCGCACCGGCAGGCTGTGATAAGCAAGTTGCACACCTTTGACACCGTAGACAGCGGCGACATCAACCCGGTCATTGACGATGATTTTTTGCAGCGGCACCCCGACGCGAAGCAGTGCCGCGACAAACGCCGCCACTTCACGCGCCGTCTTCCCTTTTTCGCGAATATGAATCAGGTCGGCATACGGATGGGTGTGCGCACAAATCGCGGCAAATTCGTCTACCGTCTGACGCCCGGTGGAAACGAAATGGAGAACCCCCATCGCCATCCCTTTCTTTCTACCGTACATCGCTTATAGAAATATACGGATAATGAACACCGACATAGTAGGCGGCGAACATCAAAGCGGCAAACAAGGCGACAAGCCAAATATCATATTTGCCGAACCCGATTTCATAATAAAACGTGCGCCGCCCGCTGCCGGAAAATTGTTTCGCTTCCATCGCCACGGCGATGCGCTGGGCGCGGCGGATGCTTTGCGACAACAGCGGAATGGCGTAGCGCTTCACTTTGCTGAGGACGCCCTTATTCGGCACGCCGCGCACTGTTAACGCATAGCGGATCGCCTGAAACTCTTCAAGCATAATCGGCAATAGGCGAACGGCCGCCAAAAAACTGTACGCATACTTTGGCTTCAGTCTCAACTGCTGCATGAGCGAATAAAACAACGGAACCGGCCGGGTCGTCAGCGAAAAAATCAATCCGAGAAGCCCAAGCGCCAAAGCGCGAAACCCGATGTGCACCCCGCGCCAAAAACTTTCCGCTGTAACATGGATGAGCCCCCAGCGAACCCATGTCGTCGTTCCCTCGCCAAACATCATCATCGATGAAGCCGTCGAAACAAACACGAGGAAAAACGGCAAAAACAGCCAAAACAACACATTCGCCGGATAGCCGGTGCCAAAGCAAAACAAAACGAAGAGAGCGAGCGAAACGTTAATCAGCACGTTCGGGTTATGAATGAACAACACAGCGAAAAAGAGCACGACAAGCACAATGAGCTTCAAACTCGGGTTCGTCTCATGAAGCCATGTCTCGCGGCAGCGAACCTCCCATTTCATCACCCTGCCCCACCTTCCGCCAACACCGGCTCTCGGATGTCAAGCCGTTCGTCCCGAACGAGCGCCCCATCTTCAATCACCCACTGTCTCGTCGCAAAGCGGCGGACGATTTGTTCGTCATGTGTAACCATCATGATCGCCGCCCCTTGTTCACGGTATGCTTCAAGCATTTCGAGCAACGCGAACGTATTTTTTGCATCTTGCCCAAATGTCGGCTCATCAAGCAAAAAGAGGCGCTGGCCGGCGACGATCGAAGCGGCGACGCTCAACCGCCGCTTTTGTCCGACCGACAGTTGGTACGGGTGCTGGTCTTGCTGCTCAACAAGGTCAAATTCACGCAACAGACGGTCGACGATTCCCTCAATTTCCTCTTTCGGCCGCCTCTCAAGCCGAAGCGAGTAGGCGAGCTCTTCGCGAACGGAATGGGCGACAAATTGCCATTCCGGATTTTGGAAAACGAACGCAATATGGCGGTAAAGCGGGTGTTGCCGCTTGATGTCGGCGCCTAGCAGCATATACTCTCCGTCCGTGCGGATGAGTTGCATAAGCGCGTGCAGCAACGTGCTTTTACCGGCGCCGTTTTTTCCGGTGACTGCAATCCATTCGCCGGCGTGCACCGTTGCTTCAGGAACATAGATTTTCGCCTCCCGGCCGCGGAACCCGCGAAAACGGGCGAGGCGAAGAAGCTCCTCGCCTTGATGGCGATTTCGCCGCCTTGCCGTCCGGTCATAGTCATCCCAGACGCCTGGATACCAAATCCCTTCAGCGGCAATGACGTCTTTATAGTCGGAAAACACCGCCTTCGCCTCGCCGTCGGCGATGATGCGCCCATCGCGGCCGAACAAGACAATGCGATCCACAAAGTCGAGCACATGGTCAATTTTATGCTCGACGATGATGACCGTTTTGCCGCGGCCCACCTGCTTCACCGTTTGCCATACCGCCTTCGTCCCTTCTTCATCAAGCAGCGCCGTCGGCTCATCCAAAAACAAGACATCCGGCTCAAGCGCCAGCACCGAAGCAAGAGCCAATCGCTGCTTCATTCCACCGGAAAGCGTATGAATATCCGTATGCGGAGCGATCTCCAAACCGACTTGGTTCAGCAGGGCACGGATGCGGACGGGCATCTCGTGGCGCGGCACGCTTCGATTTTCGAGGGCAAAAGCGATTTCCTCGTCCGCATACGGCATGCAAAATTGCGCATCAGGATCTTGGAAAACATAGCCCCACCGTTCCGGCCGCTTAAGGCGCTCCGCTTTCATCGGCACATCGATCGAGCGGGGAATGATGCCAGCCATCACTTGCAATAATGTCGACTTGCCGCATCCGGACGGACCAAGGAGGAGCACTTTCTCCCCCTCGGCAATCGAAAGCGACAAGTCGCGAAACAGCAGCCCGTCGCTCCCGGGAAATTTCAGGCGCAGCCGATCAATCGCAATTGCTTGTTTCATCGCCATTCGCCGCCTTACCGGTTCAATGCATCGTAATCGTCTTTCGAGGCCGGCCGCCACATTTGCGTCACTCCAGTTTTTTCGAGCGCTTTCGCCAATGAAACAGCAAGCACGCCGGAGATGAGGATGGCGCCGATAAAACGCGCCAGCAAAAAGAGCGCCATATTCCATGGGGCGAGCGCCTCAATATAGCCTTTGTAAAAGTCCATGATGAGCGAGCCAATCGTCGCCCCGACCGCGCCTAGCGATACAACGAACGTATCAAAGCGCCGATAGCGGAAGGCGGCAAAGACGAGCTCGGCCAACAGCCCTTGAACGACCCCGTAAATGAGCACTTCAAGCCCCCATTGCGATCCCATGATCAGCTCGCCGGACGAAGCCGCAATCTCCGCGAGCAACGCCACCCCTGGCTTGCGAATGAGCAAATAAGCGAGCGAGGAGGCGATAAACCACATGCCGTAAATGAGTTGATCGAGATGAAACCCTACTGCTCCCACCGCGCTATATAGCGGGCCCCATAATTTGTAAATAACGCCAAACACAATCGCAATGACGATCGTCGTTAAAATATCCACCAATTTTAACCCTTTTGTCTTCACTTCCATCCTGTTCTCCTCCTTGTCTCACGTCAACGGCTCGCCGCCAATTCAGCCGACGGCCACTGCTCAAGCCGATACGCCATCTCCCAAAACTCGTACTCATATTCGCTGCTGATGAGGAAATGCCGCTTCATCCGATGGCGATCCTCTTCGGTGACCTCGTCAGCGATGTCGTCAAGCCGCGCGATTTGCTCTTCCACAAGCGAGCGGAACCAGTCCGAACTGTAGGTGCCGATCCATTTTTCATAAATCGGATCGTTCGGGCGGCACGTTTTCAAGCGCTCGCCAATTTCGTAATACAGCCAGTAGCACGGCAAAATGGCGGCGATAACATCACCGAGATGCCCTTCGTACGCCGCGCGGTACATGTGCGACGTATAGGCGTACGCCGTCGGCGCCGGAATGAACGCCGCCCTTTCCTCTTCTGTAATGCCCAAGAGCTCGGCGAACGTTTCATGCAGAGACAGCTCGGCTTCGCACGTGCTTTGTGCATGGTGCGCCAACCGGGCTGTCGTCGCCAAATCCGGCGATTTCGCCGCCCCGATCGCCTGAACGCGGGCAAAATGGCGCAAATAATAGGCATCTTGCATCACGTAATAGCGAAACTTCTCGCGCGCAAGCGTCCCTTGGCCAAGCTCCTGAACAAACGGATGGCGGAAACTCGCCTGCCAGATCGGATCGGCCGCTTGGCGCAATTGTTTGGCAAATGACATTCGTTTTCCCCCTTTTTGGCAAAATAAAAACGCCGCTTCCTTTGCCGATTGGCGTAAAGAAAGCGGCGTGGGCATGCGACGTTGGCAAGGCAAAGCCTAGCCTTGCTGTGCTGCTCCTCCACTTCCCTACGCTGGCATTACCCAGATCAGGTGCTAAGGGTCTCAAAGGCACACTTTGATCTCAGCCTTTCTAAAGGCCCCCCTAGTGGATGATGGTGCAATTTTCAGTTTTCTTTACACTTAATCATACCATGGCACGAACGATTGTCAATCTTTTTTTCTCCGACGTTGCGCTATGCGTTGCAATCCGCTATGATGGAAACGCAGCAATTGACGACGGAATGGGAGTGGAAACGATGGCGAAGGTCATCCTGAAAAGAGAACGGAAAAAACGGCTTGAGCAAGGGCATCCATGGATTTTTCAAAGTGAAGTCGACCGCATCGAAGGCGATGCTGCGCCGGGCGACTTCGTTGACGTTTACAATCATCAAGGGTATTGGCTGGCGAAAGGATATATCAACCCCGCTTCGCAAATCATCGTCCGCGTCTTGACGCAAAACCCAAACGATGAACTCGATGAGCGCTTTTTCATCGACCGCATCCGTCAGGCGTGGGCGTACCGTGAACGGATGATTCCCGGCGTTCGCTCCTGCCGCGCCGTCTATGGCGAAGCCGACTTTTTGCCCGGATTGATCGTCGACAAATATGAAGATGTGCTTGTTGTGCAAATTTTGGCGCTCGGCATGGAAAGGCGGAAAGACTGGATTTTGCGCGGCTTGCTTGACGTGTTTGCCCCAAGGGCCATTTATTTGCGCAACGATGTGTCCGTTCGGGAGCTTGAGGGTCTCAAACAAGAAAAAGGCTTTTGGTACGGGGAAGCGGAAACGGAAATCGAAATCGAGGAAAACGGCGTGAAATACATCGTCGATATTGAAAACGGACAAAAAACAGGCTTTTTCTTCGACCAACGGCAAAACCGCGCCGCTCTTCGTCCGCTCATCGGTCCGGAGACAACCGTGCTCGACTGCTTCACCCATACCGGCTCGTTTATGCTAAACGCTTGTCTGTATGGGGCAAAACATGCTACTGCCGTCGATATTTCTGAACATGCCATCGAAACGGCGAAACGGAACGCCGCGTTAAACGGATTCACGAACGTTGAATTTGTCGTCGCCAACGCCTTCGACTATTTGCGCGAGTCGGTGCGCGCCGGCAAACAGTGGGATGTCGTCATCATCGACCCGCCGGCGTTCGCGAAATCGGCCCATGCCGTCCCGAAGGCGCTGCGCGGCTATAAAGACATTAACTTAAACGGATTGAAGCTTGTCAAAGACGGCGGCTTTTTCGTCACATCAAGCTGCTCGTACCACGTCCGCCCGCACCTATTTCAAGAGATGATCGCTGATGCGGCATTTGACGCGAAAAAAGTGCTGCGCCAAGTATATTGGAACGGCGCCGGCTACGACCACCCGAAACTCCTTGCCGCGGAAGAAGGCGACTACTTAAAATTCGCCATTTACGAAGTGCATTCCCGGCGGTGACGAGCCGCCCTCAAAGGCCGTTTCGATGCGCCGCTGGGCAGAAAAAACGCCTAGGGGTTATCCCTAAGCGTTTTTTCGTTCCCTGGGGCGAAGCGATTGTTCTTTATGCAAGACCGACAGATAGACAAGCATCGAAAGGAACACCGAACCGCTAGCAGCTAAATAAATGCTCGGATAGCCGAACCAATGGCTGATTTGGCCAAACACTATCGCCCCGACGCCGACCCCTAAATCAAAAAACGAGAAAAATGTCGCGTTCGCCATTCCCTTGCGGTGGGCAGGCGCCCGCTCGACGGACCACGCCTGCAGCCCCGGTTGCACCATGCCAAAGCCGAAACCGTACAGCACCGCCGCCAAAAGCAACGCCCATTCTCCCGGCAGCCAAGCGAGAAGAAGCATCGCCAGCAAAATAAGCCCCGCACCAGGGAGAAAGACGGCTCGATGCCCTTTTCGGTCATACAACTGGCCAGCGAACGTTCGCGTCACCATCAAGGCAAGCGCGTAAAGCAAAAAGTACAGCTGCAGGCCGCCGATCTGTTTTTGCGCCGTATATAGAGGCAAGAATGAGGCGATGCCGCCGAACGTCACCGTCAAGAAAAACAACAGCAACGACGGGGTCAAAGCGCTTTTTTCATACAAATCCCATCTGTTCGCCCCTTTGCCATGCACGGCTTCCGCTTTTTTATACGTGATCGCGGCGGCAAACAGCACCGAAGTGACTCCAAGCGCCGCACAAATGGCAAACAGATGGCTAAACGGAATCATAGCGGCAAGCACAAGTCCAAGCGACGGACCAAACGCCAAGGCGATATTCCCGGACAGCCCGTAATAGCCCATTCCTTCCCCGCGGCGACTCGCTGGAATGATGTCCGTCGCCACCGTTCCGGAAGCGGTTGTCGAAAACCCCCAGCCGATTCCTTGGACGACCCGCATCAAAAAGAGAAGGAAAATGCTTGAGATCAAGCTGTAGGAACCGACAGAAATGACAAAAATGAGAAGTCCCAATAAAAACACAAACCGGCGCCCTTTCGTCTCAAGCGCATGGCCGGCGAACGGACGGACGATGAGCGCCGAAAACGTAAACACACCGACGACAACGCCAATCAGCTGATCGTTGCCGCCCAAATGCTCGACAAACAGCGGAAGGGTCGGCAGCGTCATTTGAAACCCAAGAAACACAAAAAAATTGGCCAAACAAATCAAAACAAAATCTTTCGTCCATATTTTTTCTTTTTGTTCTGCAATAAGCGGCTGCTGCTCCGCTCCCATACTGATCCCCCTTGCGAACTATGTATTTCGTGTCCCTTAATATTTGTTAGTATAACATAATCCTATGCCGCCGTTTAAGCAAAATGCTATTTCACCGTTCTCCCGGCAGGATGACGACAAAAAAGCCCCGCCCAGCCGGCGGTTCCCGGGTGTTGTTTGCGCAGCACCATCCTTCTATGATGCATGAAGAAAAAAGCCGCCGAAGAATCGGCAGCCTTTACCATCCTTTTCGTTTGCGCAACGACGCAACTTGCGCGGTATGATGCTTCCCATGCCATGCATACAACGCGGTCAATACATACAGCGGCATCTCCCCCGCTGCCCCTTCCGGCCGAACGGTTCGGTGAAAATCTGCCTCCGTCATCGATTCAAGCAACGCCGCCCATCGCGCATGCAGCCCGTCAAGCAATAAAAGCGACGGTTCAATGGGCAACGAGCAAGCATCGGCCGTTTTCGCCCATTCGCTTTCCGCAAACGGCTTCACCGTTGGGCCGTCTTCCGTCACTCCCCATTTCGTGCGCAAAAACGCATTCATGCTTGCATCAGCCAAATGATGGACGACTTGGGCAACCGTCCAGCCGCCGTCGCGATACGGCGTGTTCAGCTGCTCATCGTTCAAGCCGGAAACAGCAGTTCTTAAGTCGTTCGGCAGCCCGCGGATGGCAGCAATCCACTCTTGCACCTCCCCAGCCTCAAACTGCTGCGGCGCTTGAAACGTTCCGATCGGGTAGCGAATCGGATCGACCGTTGCCATGTTGATCATCTCCCTTCCGTATGCATTTATTCCACACGGAAAGGCAAATTCCTTCTTATTCTTTCCAGATGTATACGCGCGCCTCGTACGGCTTCAGCTTAAAACGCGTCGCATTTTTATGCGGACGGACCGGGTAGTTCGAGAGCGCCAAATCGCTTGACTGAAGGCGGAAGCCGTCATAGCGGTAAAGTGAAGGACGATCGGATACGTTGACAATGATAAGCGCCCGATCGCGGCCAAGCGTTCTTGTGTACGCGTAAATGGATGGGTGGTTTTCCAAAAGCAGATCGTACGTTCCGTAAACAAACAGCTCGTTCGCTTTCCGAAGCTGAATCATTTGTCGATAAAACGACCATACCGAGTTCGGGTCGCGCCGCTCGGCCTCGACATTGATCGTACGATAGTTTTCGTTCACCTTGATCCATGGCGTACCTGTCGTGAATCCAGCGTTTGGGGCACCAGACCATTGCATCGGGGTGCGCGAGTTGTCGCGCCCGGTTTGCCAAATGATCTTCATCACTTCCTCATGTGTCCGGCCGTTCGCCCGTTCGAGTTCATACAGACGCAAGGCAGCGACATCGCGGTAGTCGCGAATGTCGGAGAATTGCACGTTCGTCATCCCGATCTCTTGCCCTTGGTAAATGAACGGCGTCCCTTGCATGAAAAAGTAGAGCGCGCCAAGCGCCTTCGCGCTCTCCGCCCAATACTCGCCGTCATTTCCCCATGTCGACACTGATCGAGGCAAGTCGTGGTTTTCCAAAAAGAGCGCGTTCCACCCACGGTTTTCCAATCCTTTTTGCCATTTCGTCAACGTCCGCTTCAGCCGGCGGACATCGATCGAACCATCGGCTTTCCTTTTCCAAAGCCCTAAATGCTCAAACTGAAAAATCATATGAAACACGCCGTTTTCTTCCCCGACCCATTGTTCGGCCTCATCAACCGTTACTCCGTTCGCCTCGCCGACCGTCATAATGTCATATCGTGCAAACGTTTGCTCTTTCAACTCTCGCAAATACTCCATAATCCCTGGCTGGTTCATGTGCGCAGCAAATGACGGCACGTACTTCAGCCCCTTCGGATTTGGCAAATCGGGAAGACCCGGCTTTTTCTTAATGTGGGAAATCGCGTCGATGCGAAAGCCGTCGATGCCTTTATCCAGCCACCAGTTGATCATCGCATAAAGCGCCCGCCGCACTTCGTCGTTTTCCCAATTCAAGTCGGGCTGTTTGACGTCAAAAATATGCAAGTAATACTGACCCGTCCGCTCGTCATACTGCCATGCCGAGCCGCCGAAAATGCTTTCCCAGTTGTTCGGTTCGCGCCCATCTTTGCCGTCGCGCCAAATGTACCAGTCGCGCTTCGGATTGTCTCGCGATGACCGCGATTCGATAAACCACGGATGCTCATCACTCGTATGATTGATGACCAAATCCAAAATGACTTTCAACCCGCGCCGATGCGCTTCAACAAGCAATTCATCGAAGTCATCCATCGTTCCAAACTCATCCATAATGGCATAATAATCGCTGATGTCATATCCGTTATCGGCGTTCGGCGACCGGTAAATCGGACAAATCCAAACGATGTCGACTCCAAGCTCCACCAAATAATCCAGCTTTTCGATGATGCCGCGAAGATCACCGATGCCGTCGCCGTTGGCATCCATAAAGCTGCGAGGATAAATTTGATACGCAACGCCTTCTTTCCACCATGTTTTTTTCAAGGCTGCCTCCTCCTTGTGCACACGTTTTCACTATTAACTGTACACTATATTGGTGCGGTAAACAACTTCTCTTTTTCTCAAAAAACAGCCGTTTGGCGGGGCTGCACGCTCCTGCCAAACGGCTGGGTTGAACAACTGGTCACTCACCGGTTGCGCGGCTCGCTTCGTAAATTTTTAAATTGTGATATACCACCTCGAGCATCGGAGCATGGATGCCATGCCGCTTCGCCAATGCTAGCAAATACCCTTGCAAATGATCGGCTTCAATGAGCTGTCCTTTTTCCATATCGCGCTGCATGGACGATTTCATCGTTGGGGCGATCTGCTCGAGCTGGGTGCGCTGCCGCTCGGCCATTTCATCGGTCAGCGGCGCCCCATGCGCCTGAATGATCGTTTTGATTTCCCGAAACAGCCGATCGATGATGACGCTCCCGTACTCCCCGGAACGGATCGGCCCGATCGGGGCGCGGAACAGCGTTGTCACGCCCGACATCGTCGCGATAAACAAATATTTGTTCCACATATCAGCTGCAATTTGTTCGCTTAGGCGAAAGCAGGCGTTGGCGCCGGCAAACAACGATGCAAGCACCTCCGTTCGCTCGCTCCGCCCGTTTGGCCATTCACCGAAACGCATCTCATGCGCCGGGCTCGTTTGGATGATCTCCCCTCTCTCGTTTAACGTCGTTTCGATAAAGCAAAGCCCGCCTAAGACATTCTCGCGGCCGAACGCCTTCCATAACGCATCCATATGGGCCATGCCATTTAACAACGGCAAAATCATCGTCGCCTCTCCAACATACGGTTTCGCGTCGGCGATGGCGCCGTCTAAATGGTACGCTTTGCTTGAGAACACGACAAGATCAAATGGCTCGGCCGATTCGCCGGCAACAAGCAATTTCGGCGCCAATCCCACATCGCCATGGACACTGTGGATGACAAGCCCATATTTCTCCAGTTCCTGTTTTCTGCGCTCGCGAACAAGAAACGTTACGTCCACCCCTTTTTCAAGCAGACGGCCGCCGAAATACCCGCCGACCGCTCCTGCTCCGACAAACAGAATGCGCATCATATGTACAGCTCCTTTCTCCACTGAGGGTTGATCCAACGCTCCCAACGTCTTTCACAAAAACCATGCCGCCAATCGAACATTTTCTCAGCGATGATGAACAAGAAGAAAAAAGGAAGAAGGGAACGCGCCCCTCCTTCCTTCCCGTTTGCTAGCAGCAACGCGACACTTTGCCGCCTTTAGCATTGTAGCGTGCCTCTTGCGCCTCGCAGAAAAACTCTTTCCGCGACTTAATCGGCTCGCCAGGATGATGGGTTTTCATATGCTCGACATATTTTTCATAGCTCGGCACACCGACAAGCAAGTCAAGAAACTGCCGGCGATAAGCCAAAACGTTTTGCAGCCATTTAGGCATAGTGCTTCGCTCCTTCTCCATCGCGCGGCACGTACGGCGCTTCCTTGAGCGGCACATGTTTGTTTTGCAATACTTTGATCCAAATGTTCAACGCCGAGATCAGCATCGCGATCACAACGAGCATGAAAATCGCGCACAATGTCGCATCAATGTAATCGTTCATAATAATTTGCCGCATTTGCGCCTCATTCGTTGCCGGCGCCAAAATTTTGCCTTGGCTCAAGCTGTCTTGGAACATTTTCGCATGCGACAAGAAACCAATTTTGACATTTTCGTGGAACAGTTTTTGATACCCGGCTGTCAGCGTGACGACCAAAAGCCATGTTGTCGGCACGAGCGTGACCCAAACATATGCCTTTTTGCCCATTTTAAATAGAACCGTCGTCGCAAACAACAAGGCGATGCCAGCCAACATTTGATTGGCGATGCCAAACAGCGGCCATAGCGTGTTGATGCCGCCGAGCGGGTCGACGACGCCTTGGTACAGGAAGTAACCCCACGCCAGTACGCAAAGGGTCGTAGCGATCAAGTTCGAGGCAAGCGAATCCGTTTTGCCGAGCGGTTTGTAAAACGTGCCCATAATGTCTTGGATCATGAAACGGCCGACGCGCGTGCCGGCGTCAATCGTCGTCAAGATGAACAGCGCTTCAAACAGGATGGCAAAGTGATACCAGAACGCCATAAGCGCCTTGCCGCCGATGACGCTCGATAAAATGTGCGCCATCCCGATCGCCAACGTCGGCGCCCCGCCCGTGCGTGACAACACCGTTTGTTCGCCGACGTCTTTCGCCAACTGCGCAAGCATATCCGGCGTGACGGTGAAGCCCCATGACGATACCACTTTTGCCGCCTGCGCCACATCGGTTCCGATGACAGCAGCCGGGCTGTTGATGGCAAAATACGCCCCTGGCGTCAAGACGCAAGCCGCCACCATCGCCATGACAGCGACGAACGACTCCATCAGCATCGCACCGTAGCCGATCGGCCGCGCATGGCTTTCAAGCTCAATCATCTTCGGCGTTGTGCCGGATGAAACGAGCGCGTGGAATCCAGACACCGCGCCGCAAGCGATCGTAATGAACAAGAACGGGAACAAGTTGCCTGCAAACACCGGCCCGGTGCCATCGATAAATTTCGTCACTGCCGGCATTTGCAAGTCCGGCATGACGACGAAAATGCCGAGCGCCAATCCGACAATCGTGCCGATTTTCAAGAACGTGCTCAAATAGTCGCGCGGCGCCAACAACAGCCATACCGGCAACGCCGAAGCGACAAAGCCATAAATGATCATTAAGATGGCGATCGTTTCCCCTTTTAGCGTAAACATCGCCGAGAGCGTCGGGTGCTCCGCGACATATTGCCCGACCACGATCGACAAAATCAACAGCACAAATCCCCCAAGCGACGCTTCAGCAACGCGCCCTGGACGGATGAAGCGCATGTAAATGCCCATCAAAATCGCAATCGGAATCGTCGCGGCGATCGTAAACATCCCCCACGGGCTTCCGACAAGCGCTTTCACGACAACGAGCGCCAATACGGCCAATAAAATAATCATAATGCCCAAAATGCCAAGCGCTGCGATAAAGCCCGTCACCGGACCCATTTCTTCCTTAATCATTTCGCCGAGCGACTTCCCGTTGCGGCGCATCGAAGCGAACAAAATGACAAAGTCTTGCACCGCTCCGCCGAGCACAACGCCGATCACAATCCAAAGCGTCCCAGGCAGATAGCCCATCTGCGCGGCCAAAATCGGTCCGACAAGCGGTCCCGCACCCGCAATAGCGGCAAAGTGATGGCCAAATAGCACCCATTTGTTCGTCGGAACATAGTCCTTCCCGTCATTGAACACTTCCGCTGGCGTTTTCCGGTTATCATCAAGACCAAACACTTTGCGGGCGATAAACCGGCTGTAAAACCGATAAGCGGCCGCATACGTGCAGACGGCGGCGACGATAAGCCACATGGCGTTGACCGATTCGCCGCGGCTTAAAGCCAAAATGGCAAACGCTGCGGCCCCAAGGACGGAAATCAGGCCCCATAACAAAATCGATTTTAGCCCCTTCACACGGCTTCCCCCTTTATTTATTTGTCAAAATCCTTTACGTCACTATTATATTCATTATTCTGAAAAATTTAAAGTATTTTTTTATCTTCAGCTAACATATCGTTTGGTTCTATAGGAAAGTTTTCCTGCATTCCTATTGCAAAAAAGTATAAAACAAGTCTTTGGCGCAAAAAATGTAATTGCACCCATCGGCTTAACCAGCAACTGACCATGAAGCACCCATCGATTGTCTCCAGCTCCATCTGACGGTGCAACGGACAAAGCAACGATCAACTAATATTATCTCAGTAAAGGGTTCGAGAAGGTGAAAGCGATCGAAGCATTGTTATGGAGCATTGCTTTGCCTGGATTCGGGCAACTGTTGAACAAAAAGTATATAAAAGGAATTTTGTTTATTGCGTTGGAATTTGTGATTAACACCCAATCCCATTTCAATGAAGCCATCCGCCTCAGCTTTTTGGGACGTACGGATGAGGCCGCCCGCATTGTCGATATCGGATGGCTGATGTTTTATCCATGTTTATACTTTTTTGCCATGTGGGATGCGTTTAAAGACGCTGGCGGCGGGCAAACGCCGTACTCGTTTTTGCCGTTTGTCGTCTCCGCCTACTTTGTGACGGTCGGCTTAATGTACTCGTCGCACGTGACGATCGGCGGCGTGTTTTTTGGACCGATTTGGCTGCCGATCTTATCTGTCATCCCCGGGCTCTCCATTGGATGGCTGCTGCAATTTCTGCTGCTGAAATGGAAATAGCCATCCGCTTGGTGATTGCCCAGCCACAAAAGCCGCCAATTATTCATTGGCGGCTTTCGGTTGCGGCTCTTTGGCGCTTTTTCGTTTTTTCATCGTTCCCGCCACAATGACAGCGGCAACAACAAGCAACTCAAATCCATACTTCACGGCAGGATTGGCAAAATACGCCTTTAAAAACGGCTCATCGACGATCATTTTCGCCGCCGTCCAGGCGAGGACACCGGCGCCGATCGTAATAATGATTGGGAAGCGCTCGATCCATTTTAAAATAAGCGTGCTGCCCCACACCATGATCGGAACGGAAATGAGCAACCCAAGAACGACGAGGAGAAAGTTTCCGTGCGCGGCGCCGGCGACCGCCAATACGTTGTCAAGCCCCATCAACGCATCGGCAATAATGATCGTGCGAATCGCCTCCCATAAATTTCCCCCGGCTTCAACATCGTCGTGGCCCTTCCCCTCAACAAGCAGCTTATAGGCGATCCAGACAAGCAGCACGCCGCCGACAAGCAAAAGCCCTGGGATTTTCAGCAGCCAGACGACGAAGATCGTCGCCAACGCCCGGATGACGACAGCGCCTACCGTCCCCCAGACAACGGCCTTTTTTTGCTGGTATTTGGGCAAGTTGCGGGCCGCCAATCCAATCACAATGGCGTTATCCCCTGCCAGCAAAAGATCAATAATGACGATCGACAGCAACGCCGTCCAAAACTCTACTGACAACAGATCCATGGAAGAATCCCCCTTTACAAGTTATATTTTTCTTTTAATGAAACCGGGGCCATCTTAATGACTTGTTGCAAAATAAATAGGAAGACGGCCAAATCATCGATCAAACCAAACAACGCAAGCCAATCCGGAATGAGGTCAAGCGGCAGCGCTATATACAAAAGCAGCAAACCGACGGAAAACAATTTTTTTCGCATTGGCACTTCATGAGAAACGAAAAATTCAAACAAAAACGGTAGAAAACGCCGGACATGGACGATGAAGCGAAGCCGTTTCCACCATTTACGCATGCCATCCCCTCCACTTTTTGTTCTTTTGAAACCGAACCTATCTTCCTTTACGATTATCTTCCCCCCTTTTGTTTCATGAAATGAAAGAAGGCCCTTACCATCTTTGGTAAAGGCCTCCATAAATAAAATAGACCTTTACCAACATCGGTAAAGGTCTCGCTAACAACGTCGCCGTTGCCAACAAAGCCGAGGGCATGCGCCCTGAACTGACGACTTTGCTGTTAAAGCTACTCCCCTTTAACAAAAGAAACTATATTCGTTTTTATATTTTCATGATATTCAATATTTATACCTGTTGTCAACTCTTTTTCTTGACAAGAAATGAATCCAATTTATTGCCCCGCCGTAAACTTCAAACCAATGACTCCGACAAGAATGCAAAGCAAAAACGCCACACGCGGCGCGTTGACTGGCTCGTTTAAAAACAACATGCCGACCAAGGCCGCGCCGAGCGCTCCGATTCCCGTCCACACCGCATAGGCGGTGCCGATCGGCAACGTTTTTATCGCCAGTGATAAAAAGTAAAAGCTCGCCGCCATCCCCGCAATCGTCACAACAGAAGGCCAAAAGCGGGCAAACCCGTTCGTATATTTCAGCGCGATCGCCCATACAACTTCGAACAAACCAGCAACTATTAAATAAACCCACGCCATGCCCCGTCCTCCCTTTTTAGCGAAAATAAAAAAGCCGCGAGAACGATCGAAACGATGCTCCTCCCGGGCTTTTGTCCCTCCGTGCACGCGGCGATGCCGCGCGTTTTCTCTCGGTCGCAGGCCGGCCGCAAAGCAGCCGCGGAACCCTAGAAAACCTTTTTCTTCTTTTTTTCCGCTGTTATTGTACCATGTTTGTGGCCAATCGGCTACTGATTTAACCATCGTGCCGCTGGCATAGCAAGAAAGCAGATGGGACATTCCCATCTGCTTTATACCGGATCGTTATCAACATCGCTGTACGATTCAATCGCTTGATCGAGCGCCCGATAGGCCTCAGCGAAAGCGTTTGTCGCCGATTCATCTCCCGCCTCGGCCAGCTCCATTCGCGCATTGCGCGCGTGAGTCACCGCACGGATGACATCTTCGATCATTTGCCGTTTATCCCCGGCGCTCGCTTTTAACCGTTCAAGCTCATGAATCGCCCCATCAAGACTCGTCGAGCGCGGTTCGTCAAACGATTGTTCCAGCTGCTCTTTCACACGCTCCAATATTTCTTTCATCATCGCCCATCCTTTCTCTATTCGTTGTCATCCGCTAGTGTGGGCGATTGGCGGCAAACTATGCATTACCAAGACGCTGAAATTGTGTCTACTCATTTACGTGCACATCTTTCAAACCAGCCCAAAACGCGGCGATGATCGACAGGGCGACGATGATCATCGGCGCATACATGATCAAAAATGTTTGCATTATCCTTTTCCCCCTTCCCATTTTCCTTTAACGTACGCCTTGTTAAACAAAAAGAGGCGCATAAGCAAATAAAGTGACGGAATTAATAACAGAAGGCCGGCAATAAACGCGACGATCAACGCCATAGCCATCGTCTCATTCGTAAACCCGTCATAAATCGTCAAATACGGGTATAACAAATACGGATAATGTGAAATGCCATAGGCGTAAAAGGCGAACGCATATTGAAACAACAGCGCAATAAACGCCCAGCCGAACCGCCGCTGCCGCCAAAGCAGCCAAACGGTAATGACAAAAAACAAAAAGGAAATGACCAGCATCCACGCCACATTCCATAGGTTGGCGTAATGCTCGGGATTATGGTAGCGGAGCTGGTAAATAATGAGCAGCGCTGACAACATCGTCGGCCCGCTCCAAAGAAGAGCGTAGCGGCGCAACAGCGCCCGCGCCCGTTCATCCTTGGCCTCGTCCGCATAGTACGTTAAGAAAACGGCAGAAATGTAAAGAACGCTCGTCACACTGAGCAGCACAATGCTCCATGACAACGGGCTTGCAAACAGCTTCCCATAATCCAGCGCAACGCCTGAGGCGCCTGCCTCCACAAACCCGCCTTCGGAAATCGTCAACACGATGGACAGGGAGGCCGGAATAAACAACCCCGTCAATCCATAAGCGATTAAATACCAGTTCCGTTCCGTCCCCCCATACGTATGAAACGCATAGTACGAGCCGCGAATAGCTAACAAAATGATGGAGATGCTCGCCGGGACAAGCAAAATAGAACCGTAATAATACGCCGTTTTCGGAAAAAAGCCGACAATGCCGACAAAGAAAAAGACAAGAAAGACGTTCGTCACTTCCCATACAGGGGAAAGATAGCGCTGAATGATGCGGTGCAAAATATGCTGTTTGTTTGCCCAATGGCTATAGGCGCTGAAAAACCCAGCCCCGAAATCAATCGAGGCAACGATAATGTACCCGAACAAAAACAGCCATAACACCGAAATGCCAATGACTTCGAGCGTCATGGCGCCACCTCCCCGTTATTGGCCCGCTCTGCCAGCTCCCGTTCAACCGGGTTGCGGCGGAACATACGGATGAGCACTGTTGCGCTCGCAATTACTAACACCATATACAAAAGGCAAAACAACACAAGCATCGTATCCACATGCGCCGACGATGTCGCTCCTTCCGCCGTTTTCATATAGCCGCGCAAAATCCACGGCTGCCGCCCGACTTCCGCTAAGTACCATCCCGCCTCAATCGCAGCCATCGCCAGCGGCCCTCCCGCCACCAGCAGTCCAAAAAACCACTTTTTCGCCGTCCACTTCCAGCGGAAAATCGATCCGAGCCAATACGCGGCTGCGACAACCATTAAAAACACCCCGATCGTGACCATCACATCGAATAAGTAATGAATGTACAGTGGTGGGCGTTCATCTTCCGGAACTTCGTTCAGTCCGGTCACAACCGCAGCGGGATGGTTATGGGCCAAAATGCTAAGGGCATATGGAATTTCCAAGGCATATTTCACTTCCCCGTCTTCTTGGAGCGCGCCGAACAGGATCAACGGTGCATGGGAGCTCGTTTCAAAATGCCATTCAGCAGCCGCCAGCTTTTCTGGCTGGTATTCGGCTAAAAATTTGCCCGATAAGTCGCCAATCAATGCACTGGCTACCGAAAAAATAAAAGCTGTTTTCATCATTAAATGAAGTGCCTTGCGATGATAAATGTGACGATTGCCTTTCCATAAATGCCAAGCGGCGATCGAAGCAAGCACGAATGCTGACGTCATATACGAAGTCGCCAGCACATGGGCGACTTTCGTCGGCATCGCTGGGTTGAACATAGCCGCGATTGGATCGATGTTGACAAGCTCGCCGTTTTTAAATTCAAACCCTTGCGGCGTATTCATAAACGCGTTCACCATCGTAATAAACATGGCTGATGCTGAAGACCCAATTGCCACCGGGATAAGCAAAAGCAAATGTTTTTTCTGATTTTCGAACCGATCCCATGTATACAAATAAATGCCGAGGAAAATGGCTTCAAAAAAGAAGGCGAACGTCTCCATGAACAGCGGCAAGCTGATCACTTGGCCAGCCAGCTGCATAAAGTTCGGCCATAAAAGCGACAGCTGCAAGCCGATCGCTGTTCCTGTCACCACGCCGACCGCTACGGTGATGACAAAACCGCGCGTCCAGCGGCGAGCGAGTAAGATGTAATGCATATCATTTTTGCGAATCCCAACCCACTGAGCAATGGCGATCATCAGTGGAATCCCGACGCCGATCGTGGCATAAATGATGTGGACCGTCAGCGTCAATCCCGTCAAAATACGGCTAAGCAGCACCGGATCGTAACCGTTCACGATTCATCCCCCCTTATGAAAACAAGCGGCCAATCAAGGAAAGCAAGACAACAGCCGCAACAGCAAAGCTAACGAACACAAGCGTTTTTTCATGCCGCTTCCACATATCCATCCCCCCGGGCGAACAAACAGTGGTGAAGAATTTGTGACAACCATCACAAATTATCCACTTCATATTATTTCATAAAATCGGGGACGCTATCCGGCATGATTTCGAATAATTTGTGTCATTTTTCACATATTCATCGTGACAAACAAAAAAAGCAGGAGATCCCTGCCCTTATGTTATAAATATTTCCGATGCACCGTTTTCCCGTCATACGTAAACAACATCGGCTTTTCCTCGACGACCGTCTCCATATGGACCGGACGGCCCCACAACTGATAAATGTATGGGAGCACTTTTTCTAAATACTTCAGATCGAGTTCGATTCCTTCATACCAATGCTTCAAATACAACTCTCCGTTGCGCATATAATCGCCGTCATTGACCGTGATATACGGGAATCCGCCGTTTACCCGCATGCTGACGAGTTGGTCGCGGATATGCTCCCAGTTTTTGTCGACGATTTTATATTCTTTCCCCTGTTTTTGGAACAAATACATATCTTCGCGCATGACGAGCTCTTTCGTTAAATAGTTGCGCAAAAACGAAATGTCGGATTCGAGTTCGCGCACTTCAAAAATTTTCGCCCTCCCCGACCCCGGCTTGACGCCGTATTTTTTCATCTCCTCAGTCGGATTATTCCACCGCTCTTCAATGTCTTCAAAAATTTTCAGTCCTAAATAATACGGATTGATGCCAGTGCGCGACGGTTGCACGACGTTGGCGTTCAGTTTCGCAAATTCAATCGCCTCATCGCTCGTCAAATCCATCTCGCGCAAAATGCGCTGATGCCAATACGTCGCCCATCCTTCGTTCATGATTTTCGTCTCCAGCTGCGGCCAAAAATAAAGCATTTCCTCGCGCATCATCGTTAAAATGTCGCGTTGCCAATCCTCCAGTTCGCGGCTGTATTCTTCAATGAACAATAGCACATCTTTTTCCGGTTGCGGCGGAAACTTGCGCCGTTTTTTTCGCGGCGGCGTTTTCAGTTTGTTTCGCTCGTCAAGCGACCATAAATCGTCGTACGGCGTCGATGTTTTCGGAGGCTCCTCCTCTTCGTACACTTCCGTATCTTCCCACGTCCATGACAGCTTCGGCCGCAGGAGCGAGGGATCGATATGCTCCTGAATGGCCAAGACGGCATCCAAAAATTTTTCCACTTCCAATTTTCCGTATTGATGTTCATAATGCTTGATCCGCTCCGCTGTCGCCGCCATGCTTTCCACCATATCGCGCTTCGTGTTGCTGAAGCGTACGTTGTTTTTGAAAAAGTCGCTGTGGGCCAACACATGGGCGACGATCAGCTTATTTTGGATGAGCGTATTCGTATCGAGCAAAAACGCGTAGCAAGGGTCCGAATTGATGACGAGCTCGTAAATTTTGCTTAACCCTAAATCATAATGAAGCTTCATTTTGTAAAACTGTTTCCCAAAGCTCCAGTGGGAAAATCGCGTCGGCATCCCGTAAGCGCCAAACGTATAAAGAATGTCCGCCGGGCAAATTTCATAACGCATTGGATAAAAATCAAGGCCAAATCCTTCCGCAATTTCCGTAATCTCCGCAATGGCCCGTTCCAGCTCTTTCAGCTCGTCCTGCCGCATCCATCTCCCCCCTCTTTTTCCTCTTATCACAATGTATGAGGGAAACGGCGTTTTGATACGTTCCATCGTTTGGCATGAACGCGCAGCGCCCCATTTTCATTTGTGGACCGTTGGCTTATAATGGTCATATACAAGAAATCGCGGCAAAGCGTGGTGGTCATTTGCAGCACTATTTGCATTATCTTATCGAACACTTCGGCTACATCGGCATTATGGTTGCGCTGATGCTCGGCATTGTTGGGCTGCCGATCCCCGACGAGCTGCTGTTGACATATGCCGGTTACCGCGTTTCAACGGGGGCGTTTTCGTATCCGCTCGCTTTTCTTTCCTGCTGGCTTGGAGCCATCATTGGCATCTCGCTCAGCTATATGCTCGGGATTACGCTCGGGCTGCCGTTTTTGCATAAATTCGGTCCCAAGCTCCATCTTACAGAAAAACGGCTCGAGCAAACGAAAGCGCTTTTTTCGAAGCTCGGCCCAGCGGTATTGTTCATTTGCTATTTCATCCCCGGCGTTCGGCATCTCGCCGCCTTTTGGGCCGGCATGAACGCCTACCGTTGGAGAAAGTTTGCCTTGTTCGCCTACAGCGGGGCGATGGTGTGGGTCGCTGTCTTTTTGACGATCGGCGCCTATTTTGAAAGCCGCTGGATGGCCGTCAAGCAGTACATCCATGCCTACCGTCCATTCTTATTTCCAGTCTTTTTGGTCGCTCTTGGTTTCGCCATCTTCTATTGGTACATCCAGCAAAAGCGAAAAACACCGGGGTAATCTCCGGTGTTTTTCATTCTCTATGCGCGCTATACGTTCTCGCGCGGGCCGCGATGGTACGTTTCTGTCAGCAATCCCATAAACAGGCCGAATCCGAACATAAACATCGAGGCCCCGATAATGCCGAGACTGATGATCGTCAAGAAATAGTCTTTGTTGTAAGCGCTTGCGATAAAACTAAGCAAAAACAGTACGACTCCGACAATCAATCCCACTGACGCCATCCATTTGCACATGTTGATCATTTCTTGCCCTTCGTGCCGTTTGTTCATTCTCATCATCCCCTTATTTTGAGGATACTACCCTTGTCACAAAATTGCAACATTTATTTTTCCTTTTTCGTTTTCATTTCGGTTATAATTTATATTTTGCCTTCTGTCGCAACATTTACAGGGCAACAAAACGCCCCACCGTCATACACTAACAATGACTCCTTCTTGATAAAGGAGGCATGCCGCTTGAACACCGTCGACTATGATAAGGCGCTCTATTACACGCATCGCTCCGAATGGGACAATTTGCTCATTTTAATGGTGCGTACGCCTGATGATATTCTGTCAAAAAAAATTGAAAAGTTTCTCCACGCTTATAATTTTGAACATGACTACTCCGTCATCCAGGAGCGGTTGCACGCCTTGCTTCGCTATATTGACCATGCGCTTGAAGTGAGCGAACAAAAAATGGGAGTCGAGCAGTACGCGCAGTTTTATTCGTAAAACGAACGGGGAATTGGCCGATGCCAATTCCCCGCAGATTGTGCTGATCATTGCGCATAAGAAGGAGAAACGGTGCTGAGCACATCCTTTACGCGCTGCATGACGGCTTCCGTTAAGCGCGCCAGCCTCTCTTCACTGTCCTCTAGCGAAGTTCCTTTGACGCCGAAATACGCCTTCATTTTCGGCTCCGTCCCTGATGGACGCAGGCAAAACCACGAGCCATCCTCCAAGATATACTTGAGCACATTGGATGTCGGCAAATCAATGGCCGTTTTTTCGCCGGTCAACGTGTTCGTCCGCTCTTTCGTCTTGTAATCCTCAATCACCGTCACCTTTTTCCCCGCGGCCTCCACCGGCGGCTGTTGGCGGAACGACGCTAAAATCGCGGCAATCGCCTCTGCTCCTTCTTTGCCTTTCAGCGTGAGCGATCGTTGTCCCTCGCGATAATAGCCGTACTGGTCAAACAATTGCAAGAGCGCCTCATACAACGATAGCCCTTGCTTTTTATAAAACGCGCACACTTCCGCCGCGAGGACAGCCGCCTGCACGGCATCTTTGTCGCGGACAAAATCGCCGATCAAATACCCATAGCTTTCCTCATACCCAAACTGGAACGCATATTGCCCTGTTTGTTCGTATTCCTTTATTTTTTCGCCGATGAATTTGAAACCGGTCAACGTATCGACCGTCTCAAGACCAAACGATTGGGCGATCGCCCGACCAAATTCAGACGTCACGATCGTTTTTAAGACAACACCATTTTCCGGCAGGGTGCCTTGAGCTTTTCGTTGCGATAGCAAATAGTGGAGCAACAAGCCGCCCGTTTGATTGCCGGTCAGCACGACATAGTTTCCCTTGTCATTTTTGACCGCCACACCGAGCCGGTCGGCGTCCGGGTCAGTGGCGATCAGCAAATCGGCGTTCACTTGCTTGCCCAACTCCATCGCCATGGCGAAAGCCGCGTCTTCTTCCGGATTGGGCGAGGCGACCGTCGAGAAATTCGGATCCGGCAGCTCCTGCTCTTTGACGACAAAGACGTTTTGGTAGCCGAGCTCAGCGAGCGCGCGGCGCACCGGTTTGTTTGACGTGCCGTGAAGCGGCGTAAACACGATATTGATCGCCGCTTCCCGAGCGAGCTCCGGATGGATGGAAATCGTTTTGACCGCATGGATATAAGCATCATCGACTTCGCTTCCGATGATGCGAATAAGGCCTTTTTCTCTTAACGTTTCCTCATCTTCCACATGAATGGCGAGCTCATTTTCGACTTCATTGACATAGCGGATCACTTGGTCGGCGACAGCAGGCGGCAGCTGTCCCCCGTCCTCTCCATACACTTTATAGCCGTTATATTCGGGCGGATTATGGCTAGCGGTGATGACAATGCCGGCAAACGCCCGCAAATAGCGAACAGCAAACGACAGTTCCGGCGTTGGACGCAATTCATCAAACACGTATGTTTGAATGCCGTTCGTAGCCAACGTTTTCGCCGCCTCCATCGCAAATTCCGGCGACTTATGCCGGGAGTCATAGGCAATGACGACCCCGCGTTGCTTCGCCTCATCCCCAAACGATTGTATGTATCGCGCCAATCCTTCCGACGCTTTTCGCACCGTATACATGTTCATTCGGTTCGTCCCCGGGCCAATCTCGCCGCGCATGCCGCCGGTGCCGAATTCGAGATTTTTGTAAAAGCAATCCTCCAGCCATCGTTCATCATTGCGGCGTTGTTCCAACAACCGCTTCAATTCCGGATCGAGCTGCGGCTCACGCAGCCATTGTTCGTATTTTTGTCTCCACTCCATCGCTGTTCCCCCTTGATTTTCATTTTCCCTGTTTATGTATTCGCTCCCATCATACAATATACCTGCCAAAAGAAAAAGGATGCCCTGGAAAAAATGTGGGCATCCTTTTTCCCCCATTACCCTTGCGGCTGCGACGGCTCCGAAATGTTCGTCAACGCCTGTTCAGCCGCTTCGTTTGATGCGCTGTTCGTCGCAATATCGCCTAGCGCAACAATGCCTTGAAGCTGGTTGTTTTCCACGATCGGCAAACGGCGAACTTGATGTTGGGCCATGACATTCGCGGCTTCCTGTACGCTCATATTCGGCGTACCGGTGACGACTTGGTTCGTCATGACCTCCGCTACTTTGACGGTCGACGGGTCTTTTCCTTGGGACGAAACACGCAACGTAATATCGCGGTCCGTAATCATCCCTTTGACTTGCCCGTTTTCCACAACCGGAAGCGCCCCAATATTTTTTTGGCTCATGATTTGCGCTGCTTCTTGCACCGTTTGGTTCGGCGAAATCGTTGCGACGTTTTTCGTCATAATGTCCTGCACTTTGTTTCCGCTGTTGTTCGTCAATGTGATCCTCCCCTTTCACCGATTAGTATGGCTCGTTTGTCGAGCGATATAGATAGAAAATGTTGTTTTCTTTCCTGCCCTTTGCCGGTTATGAATGGACGTGCCGTTTTCCATCCCTTATAATGGAGCTAACGGAGGCAAGATCGGGAACATGATGGGAAGAAGGAGAGAACATGGAACGAGAAAAACGTGCGGAGAACTTGCTTTTGGCCGCATGGGCGACCGCGCTCATCGCCACGCTCGGAAGCCTTTATTTTTCTGAAGTGCTCGGCTTTATTCCTTGTGATCTTTGCTGGTTTCAACGCATTTTTATGTACCCGCAAGTCGTGATTTTAGGAATCGCCATTGTGCGCAAAGACGCTGCGGCAGCTCGCTATAGCTTCACACTGTCATTGATTGGCGGGGGTATTTCTCTGTATCATTATGGATTGCAAAAAATTCCGCTGCTTCAAGAATACGCCATCAGCTGCGGCCGCATTCCGTGCACAGGGCAATATATAAACTGGCTTGGATTTATCACCATTCCATTTTTGGCGTTCACTGCCTTTATGATCATTATGTTGTTAAGTTGGACCGTCATGCGCCAGCAAAGAAAGGAGAGCGAACGTTGAAAAAACTGCTCGCATTTGGCGGCATCATTGTCGTCCTGTTCGCTGCGATCGCGTTTATTACGATGTACGAACAAAAAGAAGCCGCAAGCAACAATCCTTACCATAAAAGTGAGCTCAACCCAGCCACCATCGCCCAACTTGACGACCCGAACTACCGCAACATTATTTTGCCCGCGGAGTTGAAACAGCAGCTGGCTGACGGCAAGACGCTCACCGTTTACTTTTACAGCCCGACATGCCCTCACTGCCAGCGGACAACGCCGATCGTCGTGCCGCTCGCAAAGGAGCTTGGCATCGATTTAAAGCTGTTCAACTTGCTTGAATTCGAAGACGGGTGGGATGCGTACCATATTGAAGCCACCCCGACGATCGTCCATTACGAAAACGGCAAAGAAATCAAACGCATCGAAGGGTATCATGACGAACAAACGTTCCGAAACTGGTTTTCCTCATTGCACAGTGACAAGTGAAGATGGGTGAATCCGACCTACACAAGTCAAACATGCCGATGCGGGCATCGAGAGAAAGCGAACCGAAACGGCATCCGCTTCCGATGCCAAAAGTGCGGATACACCCTCCACGCCGACTTGAATGGCGCGATCAACATCGCCAAAGCGATTTCGGGCTTCGCCGCCTAACCTAGCGCACCGGTCGCAGGTGCGCCGCCCATTGGGGTACATCCTAACCCGATGGGACGGGGTGATGACACACCCCCGAACTTGGGCGTTGTCCGAACCAGAAATGGATGAGGGTGTTAACGACCCAAGAATCCCACACCTTTAGGCGTGCGGATTGTCAAATCACCCATTGGCTCGCCGGAGGCGCATACACGCTGCACGGCCAAAGCCGCCTGCAAGTGAACTGCTTGGCATGAAAAGGAAAGGCAATGCCATGGCGGGCCAAAATCTTTTGATTGCGAACAAACAGCCATTCATACTGTTCCAAATCCCCATGCTCTCCGATATGTTCGATGACGGTAATGAGCGATTGCAACGCTGAAATGATTTGGAAAGCCTCTTTCATCGTTCCATTATATGCAACATGTTCGTGGTCCAGCGAAAGAATGCCCCATTCCTCAAATTGACGGATTTGTTCATCATCGAAGTAATACGGGAACACATCGGTATAAAAGTAGTTGAGCAAATACTGCATGTAATGCTCTTGTTCCGGAGTCGCTGCATACATCATTTTCAACGTCCATACCACCTTTTCTCGCCGCAATGCTTGCGTTTTCCATCACTAAGACGATACTATGAGTGTACCATATCTCGCGCAAGGATAGGGGTAGAAAGTGTTTCCACAGCTAACAAACAATTGGGAGTGTGACAACCTTTGTGGACAAGAAAAGGCGATTGGCTGGAATGCATCATCCCTAGCTGGTGGAGCGGTTTGACGATTGAACAGCTCCTGAAAGACGTATGGGCCGCCTCGAAAAAGCTCGCCCACCGTTGGCGGATGGAACACGGCGTCAAACTGAACGGCCAGGCTGTTCCCTGGAAGACGGTGCTCAACGAACGCGACCGGCTCCAGCTTTACGCATATGAGCCGGAGCCGTCGTTCATCGTTCCAGAATATCGGGAGCTTTCGATTTTATGGGAGGACGACCATCTGCTCGTCTTGAACAAAGAAGCCGGCATCGACATTCATCCGTCCGAACCGGGGCAAACCGGCACGCTCGCCAATGCGGTCGCGTTTTATTTGCAGTCGCAGGCAATTTTAACAAAAGTGCGCCACATTCACCGACTTGACCGCGACACGTCGGGAGCGATTTTATTTGCCAAACACCCGCTTGCCGGTGCGACGCTCGATCGGATGCTCGCCCACCGTGCCATCAAGCGGACGTACGTCGCCCTTGTTCACGGTCGTTTGTCCCCGAAATCAGGAACCATTTTCGCGCCAATCGGCCGCGACCGCCACCATCCAACGCGCCGGCGCGTCTCGAAGACGGGGGCAAAAGCGGTGACACACTATCGCGTCATCAAAACATTCCCGTCAACATCGCTTGTCGAGCTTTCTCTCGAGACTGGACGGACGCACCAAATCCGCGTCCATTTGGCCCATCTCGGCCATCCGCTCGTCGGCGATGTGCTTTATGGCGGCAAACCAGTGTTTCATCGCCATGCGCTTCATGCCGCTAAGCTAACGTTCCGCCACCCGTTTACAAACGAAGAGGTCATTTGTCTCGCGCCAACAAGCGATTTTCCCACCGACCTTTCGCGCATTTACCATTGATCTACCCTGCTGTCCTTCAATGGAGGAGGGGATTTCTCGGCCGAAACGAGAAAAGGCAGACGCCCCCGTCTGCCTTACAAACGCAACTCCTCCTCTTCGGCGCCTGCCGCCTCCTCCTCTTTGCTCGGCTCTTTTTTTGCCACTTCCAGCGATTTCACATGATGGCCATCCATTTCCTTCACCGTAAACAAGTAGCCATCGATTTCTACACTCTCGCCTGGTTTGATATCATAATGCTTCGTTAAAATCCAGCCGCCGATCGTATCGACGTCATCATCGTCAATGTCCAGCCCAAGCAAATCATTCACTTCGCTGATCAACACTTTGCCATCCAAGATCAATCGATCGTCTATTTTTTGAATCAGCGGCGTTTCATCAATATCAAACTCATCTTGGATTTCGCCAACGATTTCTTCCAAAATGTCCTCGACTGTAACCAGTCCAGACGTGCCGCCGTATTCATCGACCAAAATCGCCATATGGATGCGTTCTTTTTGCATTTTGACCAACAAATCGTGAATGGCGATCGATTCAATCACTTGAATGATCGGGCGGATATAGTCTTTCATCTGCTTTTCGTTGGACGGATTGGCAATAAAGTCCGTAAACACCTCTTTCACGTTGATGAGTCCAAGCACATGGTCTTTATCGCCGTCAATGACCGGATAGCGCGTATACTTTTCTTCGCGAATGATGTCCAAGTTTTCCTTGACGCTTTTGTTAATATCGAGCGCCACAATTTCTTTGCGCGGCACCATAATTTCTTTCGCTATGCGGTCGTCAAAACGAAAAATGTTATTGACATAGCGGTACTCTGACTGATTGATCTCCCCGCTTTTGTAGCTTTCTGATAAAATGAGGCGCAACTCCTCCTCAGAGTGGGCGATTTCATGCTCCGCCACCGGCCTGAGGCCAAACAGGCGCGTCACGAGCCGCGCAGAGTTGTTGAGCGTCCAAATGAACGGATACATGATTTTGTAAAACCAGATGAGCGGCTGAGCCGTAAACAGCGTAATCGCTTCCGCCTTATGAATGGCAAACGTCTTCGGCGCTAATTCACCGACGACGACATGCAAAAAGGTGATGAGCGAAAACGAAATGATAAACGCTAAAAAGTGGGAGACGGATTCCGATAAATGGAGGCGTTCAAACAGCGGCAGCAACATCCGCGCCACCGTCGGCTCCCCAAGCCAGCCAAGGCCAAGCGAGGTGAGCGTAATGCCGAGCTGGTTCGCCGATAAATAGCCGTCCAAATTCGAAATCACTTTTTTCGCCGCGACCGCCCGTCGATTCCCTTCATTGACAAGCTGATCGATGCGCGAGCTGCGCACCTTGACGATCGCAAATTCAGAAGCGACAAAAAAGGCGGTGCAAGCGATGAGAAACGCCACCAACAGCAAACTGGCTATATCCAATTCGTCTCCGAGCGCGGATGAAGCGCCCAGGTTACACCTCCTGCACACAAAAGTTTCCATTGCAGCTGATAGACGATGATGCCGCTGGGCCGCCTTAGGCGGCCCAATATGTTACGATTCCTCATTATTGTTCCCTTGGGTGAAAATGAGCACATATTTCAGCAGCTCAAACACGGCAATCAACGTTGCCGCGACGTATGTCAGCGCCGCCGCGCCAAGCACTTTGTTTACGCCGCGCGCTTCATTTGGGGCGATCAACCCTTCAGCCAGCATAAACCGCTTCGCCCGTGCGCTCGCGTTGAACTCCACCGGCAAGGTAATGATTTGGAAGGCCACCGCCAGCGAGAAAAACAAAATGCCGAGTCCAATCAGCGAAAATTGATGGAGCACAAATCCAACGAGCAACAACAACGGCGCAACGCCCGAAGCGAAGTTCACAATCGGAAACATCCGGTGGCGAAGGACGAGCGCAGCGTAGCCTTGCTGGTGTTGAACGGCATGGCCAACCTCGTGGGCGGCAACGGAAATGGAAGCGATTGAACGCCCATAAAAGACCGGCTCCGACAAACGGACCGTGCGGGAAATCGGATCATAATGGTCGGACAATCTCCCTGGCACGACCTCCACCGGCACATGGTGCAGCCCGTGGCGGTCTAAAATCATGCGCGCCACTTCCGCCCCCGTCAACCCCGATGAGGCTGGAACTTCAGACCAGGCATTGAAATTGCTTGATACCTTCCATTGCGCCCAAAGCGATATCAGGAAGGCGATAAAAATGAAAATATCCATCGGATGGAATAGCATCACAGCACCCTCCGTTTTTTCAATGTTCATCAAATGTGTATACTATTATTTATTGTACTTGCTCACCTTTTCATACGTCAAACGGCCCGCTCCGGTTTCAAAAAAAAAACAGCGCCTGCATCGAGGCGCTATTTGGCTGATGGGGACATCAAAAATTGAAATTGTCTGGGTCAGGACCGACCCGTTTGTTCAAGTTCAACGCGTCGATCTGTTTCATTTCTTCGTCGGTCAGCGAGAAATCAAAAATATCAGCGTTTTCCTTGATCCGCGCCGGCGTCACCGACTTCGGGATCGTCACAACGCCGTGTTGCAAATCCCAGCGCAACACCACCTGCGCCGGCGTTTTCCCGTACTTGCGCCCAATGTCAATGATCGTCGGTTCGCTTAAAATTTCCCCGCGCATGAGCGGCGACCATGCTTCAAGCTGGATGCCGTTTTCCCGGCAAAACGTAAGCAACTCTTTTTGCGTCAGGCGCGGGTGATACTCGACTTGGTTGACCATCGGCTTGATTTCACAATCCGCCAGTACATCTTGCAAATGGTGGATATGGAAATTGCTTACGCCGATCGCGCGCACATAACCGTCTTTATACAACTTTTCCAGCGCCTTGTACGTCTCTTTATACTTCCCTTTCACCGGCCAGTGGACCAAATACAAGTCGACATAATCGAACCCGAGTTTTTTCAAACTTTTGTCAAACGCCTTCAGCGTCGTCTCATACCCTTGATCGGTGTTCCATACTTTCGTTGTCACGAACACTTGTTCGCGAGGAATGCCGGATTCGCGGATCGCTCGACCGACACCTTCTTCGTTTTCATAAAAAGCGGCTGTATCGACATGGCGGTAGCCGATCTCGAGCGCGGTGCGCACCGCGCTTCTTACTTCCTCCCCTTCTTTGACTTTATAAACGCCAAGGCCGACCCAAGGCATTTTCACCCCGTTATGCAAAGTGGCGCAATCTTGCAGGCCGTTCATATCCTCTCCTCCTCGAGCGTCATTATAGTTTCATTATGGGAAAAGAGGGAAAGAAAATCAAAATATATGCTTGCTCTCCTTTCTCACTTCCCCACGTCCCTCTTGTTCTTTCTTTAGGGGAAAATCAACGCAAAAACGAGGGGAAACGTTCCCCTCGCGCTGTCATTGCATTCCTTTTTTCATCCATTCGGCGATTTGCAGCGTGCGGCTCCTTTCCCGACGCAGTCAGAAACATGCGAACGGAAAAGCTGTCAATTGGACTTGCAGATCGGCTCCTGACTCTTATTTGGCCACGCTCATCGAGGCGCGCTCCACTTCAGCTTCGTTCGGATGAAACTCGTTTTCCATTTTCGAAACAACCACTGTCGCTACAGCATTGCCGATAATATTCGTAATCGCCCGCGCTTCCGACATGAAGCGGTCAACCCCAAGCAACAAGGCGATGCCTTCGACCGGAATCATCGGGAACGCCGCCAAAGTCGCTGCCAACGTAATGAATCCCGAACCGGTAACCCCTGCTGCCCCTTTCGAGGTGAGCATTAATACGCCAAGCAACGTCAGCTCTTGCCAAATGGTTAAATCAATGCCGTACGCTTGGGCGATGAAAATGGCTGCCATCGACAGGTAAATCGATGTGCCGTCTAGGTTAAACGAATACCCTGTCGGAACGACAAGACCAACAACCGATTTCGAGCACCCGTATTTTTCCAAACGTTCCATCAGCCGCGGCAGCGCTGATTCAGACGAAGACGTGCCCAAAACAAGCAACAGTTCCTCTTTGATATAAGCGAGAAACTTAAAGATGTTAAACCCATAAAACTTGGCAATCCCGCCAAGCACGACGAAAATGAAAAGCGCCATCGTAATGTAAACAGAACCCATCAGTTTACCGAGCGACACGAGCGATCCGAGGCCGAACGTGCCGATCGTGTACGCCATCGCGCCGAACGCGGCGATCGGCGACACCTTCATAACCATGTTGACGACGCCGAAGAAAATTTCTGCCAGCCGTTCAAACAAGGAAATCACTGGTTTTGCTTTTTCCCCAAGCGCGGCAGCCGCTAAACCGAACAACACGGCGAAGAAGAGCACCGGAAGCAGTTGGCCGCTCGCCATCGCGGCAACGACGTTGTCGGGAATGATGCTTAAAATGAAGTCAACAAAACCGTGGCTTGTTTCTTCCGCTTGTTTCGTGTATTGTGAAATGTCGCCGCCTTTTACTGCATCGGTATGAAACCCAACCCCTGGTTTGACAAGGTTGACGACGACAATCCCGATCGCCAACGCAAACGTCGTGACAATTTCAAAATAAATGAGCGCCTTGCCGCCGATGCGGCCGACCTTTTTCAAGTCGCCCATATTGCCGATTCCGATGACGACGGTGAAGAAAATGATCGGGGCGATCACCATTTTAATCAGCTTAATAAATCCGTCTGCCAATACTTTTAACTTCGCTCCGAATTCTGGAAATAGAAATCCGACAATGATCCCTAAAATAATGCCGATGATGACTTGCACCGTCAAGTTTTTCAGTTTTCTCCGCATTTCTCCCACTCCTTTCGATATATTGGCAACGCTTTCAACATTATCATAAAGAAAAATCGTTGAAATCAAAATATTATGGTGATAATGGTCGTTTTGGTCTTTTTGGTCTTGACCTTTTTTGCTGTTCAAAAACAAAAAAGCTTCCGCCCGCGGAAGCCTATTACGATCCTCTAATTTCATTCAAAAGCCCGGAACCAAACTGCCTCGTAAACTCGTCGTACAGCGGGGCGAACTTCTGCTCCCATTTCCGTTTCTCCTCTTCCGACAGCCGGTAAAGGAAGACATCTTCACGCCGCTCGAGCTGCTTGAGCTCCCGTTCGTTTTGCTCTTTCGACTGCTCTAAATTCCAACGCGTCGCTTCAGCCATCGCTTCAGTTATTTTTTGCTGGATGTCTTTCGGCAAACTGTCCCAAAATGACTGATTCATCATGACTGCGTACCCGAGATACCCGTGATTGCTGATTGTAATATACGGTTGAAATTTGTAAAACCCTTTCGAATAAATATTAGAAATCGTATTTTCCTGCCCATCAAACTTATGCTGTTCAAGCTCCTGATAAACGCGGTCAAATGAAACAGCAACCGGTTCACCGCCAAGCAAACGAAACTGCTTTTCAATCACTTCGCTCGGCATAATGCGAAAACGCAAGCCGCGAAAATCGTCAGGGGCGATGAGCGGACGGGTTGTGCTCATCATTTGCTTAAATCCATTGCTCCAAAACGCCAGTCCTTTAATTCCTTTTGCCTCCAGCATCCGAAGCAGCTCGGCGCCCACTTTTCCAGTAAACACGCGGCGCACGTCGTCCTCATCGCGGAACAAAAACGGCAAATCGAGCACTTGCCATTCGGGGACAAGCTCTGTCACCTTTGAAAATGATGGCGCGATCATTTGCACGTCGCCGCGCAACAGCGCATCAAGCTCTTCCCCATCCGAATAAAGCGAGCCGTTCGGGAACACTTCGACTTTGACGCGGCCGTTTGTTTTTTGCTCGACGAGCTCGGCAAACTTTTGCGCCGCCAACCCTTTTGGCGTATTCTCTGCTACGACATGGCTGAAATAAATAATGATTTGCTTTTTCAACCCCTTTTGCTCGTCGTCATAAACAAGTGGTTCACGTCCCAGTTGACGGCTAGCTGCCCAGCCGACCAGACCGAGGCCGACAAACAAAAGGATTGTCCATGCTCTCCACTTTTTCCCCATTGTTCACACCATTCTTCCATCCTATTGCTAAAATTGCACTCCAACGGAATGCTCCCCGCCGACTCGAATCATTGAAGCAAAAAAGCGGCTGGAGCTCACGGATTCGGTTTGAAAGCAGCAATCGCCACGCCTTACGTATGCCCCATCTTCTATGCTGGCGGGCAGAATATTTGTTCCCCACCGCCATTTTACACCTTTCGTTTCTTTCCATTCAAGAAGATTTGGTATAATGAAAAAAAACGTTGATTTATTCCTTTCCCGATTCATATGGCATGTTCAACAGCAATCATGATTGCCAAAAAGGAGTTCCGCCATGAACCGGCTGCCGATTCGCTGGAAAATTACGATTTTGATTTTCGCCATCGTCAGCTTTTCCATGTTGCTGAGCGGTGTATTCATCATCAGCGACTTTTTCCATACAAAGGAGGAGGAACTCAGCCAGCGCGCCTTGCTAACCGCGCGCACCGTCTCCGAGATGCCCGAAGTCAGACGCCATATTGTCGAAAACAAACAAAGCCGGGCGCTGATCAATCCGGTCGTCGAGCGGGTGCGCGTCATTCACAGCGCCGACTATATCGTCGTTCTCGATATGAACAAAGTGCGCCTCTCCCATCCGCTTCCTGCGATGATCGGCACGATCTCCCGCGGTGCTGATGAGGGGCCGGCGTTTGCCGAACATACGTACACTTCCAAAGCCCGCGGGGAAATCGGGACAGTGGTTCGCGCCTTCGTTCCCATTATGAACAGCGATCACGAACAAATTGGCGTCGTCATCGCCGCCTACCGGTTGCCGACGTTTTTTGAAGCCATTGATTCTTTGAAAGAAGAAGCTGCTGTAGCGGTCGTTTTGTCGCTCGTTGTCGGTGGAATTGGCGCATGGCTGCTCGCCTCCCATATCAAGCGGCAAATGTTTGAGCTGGAACCGCATGAGATCGCCAAGCTGCTGATCGAACGGACGGAAGCGTTTAACGCCATGCATGAAGGCGTCATCGCCATTGACAGCGATGAAAAAATTACCATCTTCAACGACCGGGCAAAACAAATGCTCGGCGTCAAAGGGGATGTCATCGGCCGATCGATCCGTTCCATCATTCCGGACACACACCTTCCGGAAATCTTGGAAGTAAACAAGCCGATTTACAATAAGGAGTTGCAGATCGGCAATTTAACGATTTGGAGCAACCGCATCCCGATCAAAGTCAACGGAAAAACGGTCGGCGCCATCGCCATTTTCCAAGACCGGACGGAAGTGAAACGGCTGGCCGAAGAATTGACGGGCGTAAAGGCGTTTGTCCACGCCTTGCGCGTGCAAAATCATGAATACATGAACAAGCTTCATACGATCGCCGGCCTTATTCAGCTCGGCCATATTGAAAAAGCGCTCGAGTACGTGTTCCAAGTTACAGAGGAACAAGCAGAACTGACGCAGTTTTTAAGCCGCAACATCAAGGACGAAAGCATTTCTGGATTGCTCTTAAGCAAAATCCGCCGCGGCAAGGAGCTCGGCATCCGCGTGACAATCGACCGGCACAGCCGGCTGCACCGCTTTCCGCCGCATCTCGATCACCATGATTTTGTTGTTCTCCTTGGCAATTTAATTGAAAACGCCTTCGATGCCTTTCGCGGCGTAACCGACCGGGAAAAAGAAATTTACGTCAGCCTTGAACAAAATGAAGAAATTTGTTCCCTCTCGGTCGAAGACAACGGCCAAGGCATTGCTCGCGAGCATATTGACCGCATTTTTGATGAAGGCTTTTCAACCAAAGGGGAAAACGGACGCGGCATCGGCTTGTATTTGGTGAAGCAAATTGTGGAAAAGGGAAACGGGCGCATCGATGTGCAGTCGGAGGAAGGGAAAGGAACGGTGTTTACTGTTACCTTTGATATGTGACTACCCATTCATGCAGCGGCGGCCGCGAAAGACACTCCCGTCGAGACGAAGGAGGAAAAGGCTATGTATCGCGTGTTGTTGATCGAGGATGACCCGATGGTGCAAGAAGTGAACCGGCAAATGATTGAACAAGTGGACGGCTTCACCGTCATCGGCCTCGCTCGAAACGGTGAAGAAGGACTCCACCTCATTCACGAGCTCCGTCCGGATTTAGCGATGATTGATATTTACATGCCGCAGCTGGACGGCCTTGAAACATTAAAACAAATCCGCGCCCGCGGCCATGAAGTTGATATCATCGCCATTACCGCGGCGAGCGACATTGAAACGGTGCGCCGCGTCCTGCAAAACGGCGCCTTCGATTACATTGTGAAACCGTTTAAATTTGAACGGCTCAAACAGGCGTTGGAAAATTATCGGACGTTCCGCCGGTCGCTTGCGGAAAAGGAATCGCTCACCCAGGTGGAACTCGATGCCCTAAGGCGGGCGACTGAACAACCGGCCGGACCGTCCTCCGAGCTTCCGAAAGGACTGAATGAGGTAACATTGGAAAAAGTGATCGCCTATTTGCGCCAACACCGCTTCCCCGTTTCCGCCGAGGAAGTGGCCGAAGGAGTCGGCATCGCCCGCGTCACCGCCCGCCGCTATTTGGAGTACCTTGAGAAAACGGGAAAAGTCGTGCTCGATGTTCAATACGGCGGCGTCGGACGCCCAGTGAATCGGTACCATCTGAAAGCAACATAACACGATGCCGTTTCGAGCGGCTTCAAGCTGGTTGTCAGAGACGGAAAGCCAGGCCCTATTATGCCGCATCCCGCACCAGCAACCGGGCAGGCAGCTCTTCCTGCTTTCGCGTCACATTGCCTGTCTCCAGCCAATGGTGAAGAAGGCGGAACGCTCTTTCCCCGAGCGTAAAATGGGGGAGTGCCACGGTTGTAATGCCCAGCATTTCGGCCAGCGGATCATTTCCACTTCGTGGGAGCACACGATCAGCCCATCCATTTGCCTCATCCGCAGCCGCTCCAACGCCTCGAGCTCCCCTTCTACATCATAATTCGTCTGAAACAAAAGCAACTGGTAGCCATAACGGAGTGCTTCCTTTCGCCTTGCACGTCAAACAACGTGCAAAAACAAACAAGCAGAAAAAATAGGGAAACGAGTCTGTTTGTTTCCACCGTTTCAATTGGTATAATGGGGGGTATATGGAACGTAGGGAGGAATGAACATGATTCGATACTGGAAACTGTTGTTCTCTCTCGCTGTCGCCTCCGTCTTGCTGGTTGGCTGTGGAACGAAAGAGCACGAGACGACACAGGCGGCAAAGGAAGAGCAGACAGCCGACGATCAAAAACCATCGTCTGATGCGCCGTCATCCAAGAACCCTTCTCCTTCGAAGGAAGCAAAAGAGCAAACATCAACGAAAAAGAACGAAGAAGAGCAACGAGCGGCAGGAGGAGGACAACCCGCTGCTTCACAACCGACCATTTCATTGTCCTACCAAGATGGAAACCAAACCGTCACGAAAACCGCAACGCTGCAAACAAGCAACAATCAGCATTTTTCCCTCTATGTTTTGGAAGGGTGGACCCTTGACGCCGAAGAACCGGGCGCCGATGTCTTGCTTCATGGCGACGCATTCGCCCGCATCCGCTTGCTTTCGGAGGGGGAAACAAACTACGAGCAACTAGCGCAAGAACATGCCCAAGCGGTTGACGCCAACGCCGCCCGCCAACAAACGAACGGATTGCCTAAGCCGTTCGCTGATGCCGTTTGGTACACTGCCCAAGCGGACGGTGTCACCGTTCATGTCATCGCCAGCGCCCAACCGACGCCGATGCTATTGACCGTGCACGCTCCAAGCAACGAAGACGTGCTTGGCGCCGTACTCGCCATGGCGGCGACGCTGCAAAAGCAATAACTTATTTTAGGGAGGGCCTCGCCCTCCCGCCTTTCCAAAAAGAAAAACCCTCTTTTCACCATATGAAGAGGGTCAAACGAGCTGCTTGCTTTCTTCTTTGCGGAAAAATGTTCTCATCGCATGGAACACATCCGATTTTTGCTTCAAAATATAATAGCGGAATTTTTCGTCTTTAATATTGCGATACGCCGACATGAGCGTGGAATGGCGGTTGTACTGGTTGACTTCCCCATACCCAAACATGTTCGATACTTTCATCAGCTCCTGAACAAGCTTCACGCAGCGGGCATTGTCCGATGTCAGGTTGTCGCCGTCCGAGAAGTGGAACGGATAAATGTTGTAGCGCGACGGTGGATATTTTGTCTCAATGAGTTCAAGCGCCTTGCGGTAGGCTGATGAGCAAATCGTTCCACCGCTTTCCCCTTTCGTGAAAAACTCCTCCTCACTGACGACTTTTGCTTCCGTATGATGGGCGATAAAGGCGATGTCCACCGTTTCGTATTTCGTGCGCAAAAAGCGGGTCATCCAGAAGAAAAAGCTGCGTGCCATATATTTTTCCCACATGCCCATCGATCCGCTTGTGTCCATCATCGCCAAGACGACCGCCTTCGATTCTGGTTTGACGACTTCGTTCCACGTTTTAAACTTCAAATCTTCACGGTAAATCGGATAAAAGCCTGGTTTGCCGTTCATGGCATTGCGCTTGAAGGCAGCGAGCATCGTCCGCTTCTTATCGATATTCCCCATCAGCCCGGTGCGGCGGATGTCGTTAAATTCGATATGTTGGGTTACATTTTGATCCAGCTCTTTTCGTTGCAAGTTGGGCAGCTCCAATTGGCTAAAGAACGCTTCCTCAATCTCCATCAGCGACACTTCAGCTTCGTAATAATCTTGGCCCGGCAAATCGCCAGCACCTTGGCCTTTTCCTGGCCCCTGCCCCTCCCCGCTTCCGTCTCGGGCCACCACATCACCGACTTGGCTGTCTCCATTTCCTTGGCCGACGTGTTTGTTTTTCTCATAATTGTAGCGGATTTTGTATTCATCGAGCGAGCGGATCGGAATTTTAATCACATCGCGCCCGTTGGACATGATAATGCTTTCTTCCGTAATTAAGTCGGGCAAATTGTTTTTGATCGCTTCCTTCACTTTTTCTTGATGGCGCTTTTGATCATCATATCCTTTGCGGTGGAGGGACCAGTCTTCCTTCGATACAACAAAATTCCCCTTCATGTTTTCCCCTCCTTTGAAAAAATCATTTTCACACTTTTCGCTTTCCCGCATATACTTATGTTGGCGTCATCAAAACGGGCCATCACTATGCCAAGTTGGTTTATTTTATCGTATGCAAAAATTCAAAATAATTGACCAATGAATGAGGAAAATAGAAAAGTAGACAAGCCCGATTATCAGCTTCGCGCCCTCTTGTTCTCTTCCTTTTAGCGAAGCTCGCTGCGTCGTCTTTGCTCGACCCTCCCTGTGCAACTCGGTCAGACAGAGGAGGAGGATAAAAAAAGCATGCCTCAGCGCTTGAGGCATGCCTAGCGGTTCAACAAGCTGCCGACATAGCGGAGCAATTCGTTGGCTGACGTGGAGTTGTACCCGTATTCATCAATGAGGCGGGCGACGACTTCGTTAATTTTTTTCAACTGCTGCTCATCCGGTGTTTTCGTCGACGTTGTAATTTTCACAATATCTTTTAGATCAGCGAACAGTTTTTTCTGGATTGCCTCGCGCAGCCGTTCATGCGAGTTGTAATCAAATCGCTGCCCTTTGCGCGCATAGGCGGAAATGCGGATTAAAATTTCTTCACGAAACGCTTTTTTCGCATTTTCGGAAATGCCGATTTGTTCCTCGATCGAGCGCATCAGCTTTTCATCCGGATTCATTTCCTCGCCAGTGAGCGGATCGCGCAGTTTCGTCTTGTTGCAGTACGCCTCGACGTTGTCCAAATAGTTATCCATCAACGTTTTCGCCGACTCTTCATACGAATAGACGAACGCCTTTTGCACTTCTTGTTTGGCGATTTCGTCATATTCTTTACGCACAAGCGAAATGAAGTTCAAGTACCGCTCGCGGTCTTCCTTCGTGATCGACGGATGCTGATCCAACCCTTCTTTCAACGAACGAAGCACGTCAAGCGCATTGATCGACGGCACTCCTTTGCGAATGATGCAGGCAGAAATGCGGTTGATGACATAGCGTGGGTCGATGCCGCTCATCCCCTCGTCCGGATGCTCCTTTTTCAGCTCCTCCACATCGACCTCGCTGAATCCTTCGATCATTTCGCCATCATACAAGCGCATTTTCTTCAATAAATCCACATCCGGCCGCTTCGATTCTTTCAACCGCGTCAAAATCGTAAACATGGCCGCAATCCGCAACGTATGTGGAGCGATATGCACGTCGGCGACATCGCTTTCGCGGATCATTTTTTCGTAAATGCGTTCTTCTTCGGAGACGCGCAAGTTGTACGGAATCGGCATCACGATAATGCGCGAGTGAAGCGCCTCATTCTTTTTGTTCGCAATGAACGACCGGTATTCCGTTTCGTTCGTATGAGCGATAATCAATTCGTCGGCGCTGATTAAAGCAAACCGCCCAGCCTTGAAATTGCCTTCTTGCGTCAGCGACAGCAAATGCCAAAGAAATTTTTCATCGCACTTTAACATCTCTTGAAATTCCATAATCCCGCGGTTGGCTTTGTTCAGCTCGCCGTCAAACCGGTACGCGCGCGGGTCGGACTCGGAGCCGTATTCCGCGATCGTTGAAAAATCGATGCTTCCCGTTAAATCGGCGATGTCTTGCGATTTTGGATCAGACGGACTGAACGTCCCGATGCCGACGCGGCGGTTTTCCGAGAAGAAAATGCGCTCCACTAGCACGTCTTCAATGCGTCCGCCGTACTCTTTCTCAAGCCGCATCATATTGAGCGGCGACAGCTCGCCTTCGATGCGAATGCCGTATTCGCGGTAAAAATCGTCGCGCAAATGGTGAGGAATGAGGTGAAGCGGATCTTCATGCATCGGGCACCCTTTAATGGCATACACCGCGCCGCGCTCTGTTTTTGAATACTCTTCAAGCCCACGCTTTAGCAAAGTCACAAGCGTCGACTTCCCGCCGCCAACTGGCCCCATCAGCAGCAAAATCCGTTTCCGCACATCAAGCCGCTTCGCCGCCGGGTGGAAATATTCCTCAACGAGCCGCTCAAGCGCCTCCTCAAGCCCGAACAGGTGCTGGCTGAAAAACTTATATCGTTTCCGCCCATTCACCTCTTCGACCCCAGCATCTTTGATCATATTATAAACACGCGAATGAGCCGACTGGGCCACCCACGGCTTTTCTTTTAAAATCTTTAAATACTCAGCAAACGTTCCTTCCCATTTCAACTTTTCTTCTTCTTCCCGATACCGGGCGATTTTTTGCAAAATATCCATAAAGGACCTCCTCACCCTTGGATGTCTAACAGCAAGATTATTACAATTTATGCGAGGATGTCCCGTATCATTCGCCGCAAAAAAAATTTTGTCTCCTAACAACCAACTGCGGTCATTCACATGCTTGGCCATATTCGCTATAATAAAAGGGGAAACGCCTGCCACTTTCATTATGAAGGAGGAACAAACGATGCGCACTTTGCTTGTGCTAGGGGTTATCATTGCGTTTTTGACGGCCATTTTCACCGCTGGCTATGAAGACAAACCAGGCGTCAGACAATAAGACCAAAAAAACGACCTCCAGAGCGAAGGTCGTTTTTTTGTTTATGACAACCCATAAAACCGTTGTTGGCGCAACGCTTCGTACACTAAAATGGCCGCCGTGTTCGACAAGTTTAACGAGCGCACTTTGTCATTCATCGGGATGCGAAGGCAACGGTCCATATTGGCCTCAAGCAGCTCCTTCGGCAGTCCGGTCGTTTCACGGCCGAACACAAAGAAAATATGTTTTTCTGTATCGCTGAAATCAAACGAATCATAATACCGGCGCCCGAATTTCGTAATGAAATAAAACTCCCCTTCCGGAAAGCGGGCGAATAGTTCGTCAAGCGAGTCATAATACGAAATATTGACATACGGCCAATAATCAAGCCCGGCGCGCTTTAACATTTTATCATCCGTAGAAAAACCGAGCGGGCGGATCAAATGGAGCGACGTATCGGTTGCTGCGCACGTACGAGCGATGTTTCCAGTATTGGCTGGAATTTCTGGCTGGTATAGCACTACATGAAGCGGCATTTCCTTCACCTCAGCAACGTTTATTTGCGATCGATGATGTGAAAAAACTTATAGCGAATGTTCGGCGTATAGGCGCTTGAATCTTCATACGACCAATAGCGCATTCGGCTGTTTGTCGTATGGGCGTTCACAAGCGGCATCCCGTTCTGATCTTTCGCCACCACAATCGTTGAGTGGTCGAAGCGTCCGTCCCCTTGAAAATCATAACAGATGACATCACCTGCCATCAATTGCTCCGGCTCCGCCACTTCCACCGCCTGCAAGCCGATGCGCGACCCGCTCAAATACCAACGAAAAGCATGGGCCACAGCCCAGCTGTAACTCCAACTTCCGTGTTGACACCACCATCCCCTCGCCCGGTTCGGATAGCCCGTCATCGGCGCCCCGCCTGCATACAAGCATTGAGAGACAAAATTCGTGCAATCCACCGGAAACGACGGAAACACCGGGTTATGCCGATTCCACCACGTTTCCGCATACCGCACCGCCCGGGCGCGGTCATACTGGTAAGAAAGACGCTCCCCCGTCCATTGCTCTCGTTCGACGCGCGGCGCCTCCATATCCCCCCCCAACCGGTTGATCGGTTCATCAGTTACAAGCTCACCGCGAACAAAACAGGCGCATCGCTCCTCAACCTGTTCTTCTATATATAGTGAACCCCTTTGCTTAATTAAAAATTGATGGTGGGCAATATACATAACTTTCGCTTCCCGCTCGATGGTCTGCCTGCCGACAATTTGTCCCCGGATCGTGCAACGGACGATCTCCGCACCGCGCTTTTGGCAAAGCCGTTGCTTTCTTGCCGCCTCTTCGCTTCGGATATTGCTTTCCGACACAAACGAGCGGGCTCGCTCATCCAACCACGCGCGCAACTGTTTTTTCATGCTGCTTTCCACCACTTTCGTTTTTGTTACTACCTTATGTGGGGAAGCTGCGTTTTTTTCCCTATTCCTTTGCCTCAGCCAACAGTTTCAGTCCTTTTTCAATCTCAGCGATCACATCGGCATCCGCCTCCGTTTGCCGCGCGGCCTCCAAGTAAGGCTTAGCGCTTGGATCCCCGATTTTCCCGAGCGCCCACGCCGCCGTCCCGCGGATGACGGGACGGCTATCCTCTTTCAACAAACGCAGTAAGTGCGGCACCGCGGTTTGGTCTTTGTAATGGGCGAGCGCCAGAATGGCATTGCGCTGAATCGGCTTTTTCCCACGCCATGAACCCGCCATGGCCCCAAATGTTTCTTTAAATTCACGGTTGCTCATCTGAAGCAGCGGGATGAGCTTCGGCTTTACCGCTTCCGGATCCGGCTCGAATTCTGGATGCAAATGAAAGTCTTTCCCCTTATTTTCCGGGCAGACTTGCTGGCATGTATCGCAGCCGTACAGCCGGTTCCCGATTTTCTCCCGAAACTCGTCGGCTAAAAAGCCTTTCGTTTGCGTTAAAAAGGAAAGGCACCGCTGTGCGTTCAGTTGCCCTCCTTGCACAAGCGCCCCGGTCGGGCAGGCATCAATGCATTTCGTGCACGTGCCGCATCGGTTTTCAACCGGTTCATCAGGGGGAAATGGAATATTCGTAATCATTTCTCCCAAATACACATACGATCCAAACTCCGGTGTAATAATAGAGCAGTTCTTGCCGCTCCAACCGATCCCTGCTCGTTCCGCCACCGCCCGATCAGCGAGCTCTCCGGTATCCACCATCGAGCGAACGCGGGCATGGGGCACTTTGGCCAGCAAAAACTCCTCGAGCTGCTGCAAACGTTCCCGCAACACATCGTGGTAGTCCTTTCCCCATGAAGCGCGGCAAAAAACGCCGCGCCGTTCCGTCTTTGTCCCCCGCGGCGCATTTTTCATTTTAGACGGATAGGCAAGAGCAATGGCAATAATCGATTTTGCTTCCGGAAGAAGCAATGAAGGATTCGTCCGTTTCTCAATATCTGGTTCCTCAAAACCGGACTGATAGCCGAGCTCCTGCTGGCGGCGCAGCCGTTCCTTTAATTCAACAAACGGATCAGCGCTCGCAAATCCGATTTTATCAATGCCGATTGACCGACTGTACTCAATGACTTCCTGCTTTAATGCCATAACATCCATCGTTTTCCCTCCTTTCGTCATATATGGTAAAATGAAATCCGAGGTGATCAAGATGAAATGCGTGATATCAGAACAACTAAAGCAACGCCTTCCTTCTGGTAAATTCGGCGTCATCCGCTATCATCATATCGAGGTCAGCGATTCACCGCAAATGTTAAGGGGGAGGCTTGAGCTGTTTCAAGAATCTCTTTACATCGAGCTGCAGGAAAAGTCGATTGCCGACATCCCTGAGATGGTCGAATGGCGCCGTACTTTCAAACAAATCGGAACGGACCCAAGCCGCTATCGACCGTCAAGTGAAAGCCTGTACCGACGCATCCAGAAAAAAAGCTTCATTCCGCCTATCCATTCAGCGGCGGACATAAACAACTTTTTTTCACTCTATTATAAAATTCCGCTCGGCATCTATGATCTAGACCGCATCAACGGGACAGTGACGCTCACGATCGGCACGGAACAAGATGAATACATCGCGTTAAACGGCCGCACAGTCAACTTTGCCAACAAACTCGTCAGCAAAGATGAACGAGGGCCGTTTGGCAGTCCGATCGTCGATTCGGAGCGGACCGCCGTGACGAGAGAAACGAAAAACGCTTTGCAAATCGTTTACTTTCTCCCATCAACGCCAGAAGAAACCGCCAAGCGCCAGCTTCAAGCCATCCAAACGATGTTTGTGCAAATTCATGGCGGCGAAGCCGACGCCCAATTGTTCATTTGATCTTCTCCCCCCACTTTCCTGCTGTTGGAAACGGGGGACTCCCTCCCTACTTGAACTCTCTCCCACCTACGCTCACGCGTGGAAGTGGGGTTCTTCTCGGTTTAGGGTGATAAAGAAAAAAACGCAATGCCTCGTTCTTTAACGAAACGAAACACTGCGTTGTCCCCAACAATCATAACGTAATTTTAAAGCTAACGAGAGATATTATAACAGACTTCCACACGCATCGCAAGAAAAAAACGCAAAAATCGACAAAAGAAATTGTACAAAAGGGCACCAGAATCTCTGGTGCCAGCAACCAGTGACCCGTACGGGATTCGAACCCGTGTTACCGCCGTGAAAGGGCGGTGTCTTAACCACTTGACCAACGGGCCATTATGGCGGAGAAGGCGGGATTTGAACCCGCGCGCCGCAAAACTGCGACCTAACGGTTTAGCAAACCGTCCCCTTCAGCCACTTGGGTACTTCTCCAAAGAAATGGCTCCGCAAGTAGGATTCGAACCTACGACCTACCGGTTAACAGCCGGTTGCTCTACCGCTGAGCTATTGCGGAATGATGAATAACTATATGTTATGCACATCTTCCAAATGTGCTCGTTGCCTCTTCCTCTGCCAGCTAATTCAAGGAAGCGAGATGCGTCGAGGCAACTCGAAGCGAATTCGAAGATGTGAAGCTCGTCGCTCCGATTTTGCTGTGGAACGATGGGGCATTGTTCGCCCATTATTATAGCGAATGACCCAAAAATATTCAATGGAAAATAATGGGCCTAAGTGGACTTGAACCACCGACCTCACGCTTATCAGGCGTGCGCTCTGACCAGCTGAGCTATAGGCCCATAAAAAGCGGGTGATGGGAATCGAACCCACGACATCAGCTTGGAAGGCTGAGGTTTTACCACTAAACTACACCCGCATATCATTTAGTTGAACATCCGCCACGCTGCTTCCATGCCCCTTCCTCTACCAGCTGATTCATAGAAGCCAGATGCGTCGGGGGCAACTCGAAGCAGATTCGATGATGCAGATGCTCGTGGCTGAGGTTTTACCACTAAACTACACCCGCAAATATAGAATATTAATGAAAAGGGCGACTAGTGGGAATCGAACCCACGCATGCCAGAGCCACAATCTGGTGCGTTAACCACTTCGCCATAGTCGCCTCGTTCTGGTGCCGGCTGCAGGACTTGAACCCGCAACCTACTGATTACAAGTCAGTTGCTCTACCAATTGAGCTAAGCCGGCACGATTTTAAAGTGCATGGCGGAGGAGGAGGGATTCGAACCCCCGCGCGCCTTGCGGCGCCTCTCGGTTTTCAAGACCGACCCCTTCAACCACTTGGGTACTCCTCCAAAAAAGCAACAATAATAATGGTGGACCTTGTAGGACTCGAACCTACGACCGGACGGTTATGAGCCGTCTGCTCTAACCAGCTGAGCTAAAGGTCCGATAATGGTGGCGGTGGAGGGGATCGAACCCCCGACCTCACGGGTATGAACCGTACGCTCTAGCCAGCTGAGCTACACCGCCAAATTTAAGTCAAAAGGTGGAGCCTATCGGGATCGAACCGATGACCTCCTGCTTGCAAAGCAGGCGCTCTCCCAGCTGAGCTAAGGCCCCATGATAAATCGGGAAGACAGGATTTGAACCTGCGACCTCACGGACCCGAACCGTGTGCTCTACCAAGCTGAGCTACTTCCCGACAAAACGCGCTCGAGAGGATTCGAACCCCTAACCTTCTGATCCGTAGTCAGATGCTCTATCCAATTGAGCTACGAGCGCACAAGTGCCGAGGGCCGGACTCGAACCGGCACGGTAGTTACCTACCCCAGGATTTTAAGTCCTGTGCGTCTGCCAATTCCGCCACCCCGGCGGAAGTGGAGCGGAAGACGGGGCTCGAACCCGCGACCCCCACCTTGGCAAGGTGGTGTTCTACCGCTGAACTACTTCCGCAAGACGATGAGCCATGGAGGACTCGAACCTCCGACCCTCTGATTAAAAGTCAGATGCTCTACCTACTGAGCTAATGGCTCATGGGTTCAATAACACTCCGAGACAACGATGTCCCTTCCTCTACTAGCATATTCGAAGATGTCAGATGCGTCGGGACAACTCGAAGCGAACTCGAAGATGTAGCGCTCGTTACTGAGCTAATGGCTCGCGGTTGCCGCCTTAATGGCTTAAGGGGTTATTAAGGAATAAGAATGCCGGCTGCAGGACTTGAACCCGCAACCTACTGATTACAAGTCAGTTGCTCTACCAATTGAGCTAAGCCGGCACATTTAAAATTAGTTAGTGACTCATGTTGTCTGCCTAGTTGTGCCTCTTCCTCTGCAAGCTGATTCGAGGAAGCTGAGTGCGTCGAGGCAACTCGCAGCCAATTCGATGATGCCGATGCTCGTCTCTACCAATTGAGCTAAGCCGGCACATTTAAAATTAGTTAGTGACTCATGTTGTCTGCCTGGTTGTGCCTCTTCCTCTGCAAGCTGATTCGAGGAAGCTGAGTGCGTCGAGGCAACTCGCAACAGACTCGACGATGCGAATGTTCGTCGCTACCCATTGAACTAAGCCGGGGTGGTTTGAACATCTGACATGTCTGTGAACTACTCCCACTTAGCTTTGCATGAAGCGGGAACCTTCTTTCGGAACTATGATAAAAATGGTGGCTCGGGACGGAATCGAACCGCCGACACAAGGATTTTCAGTCCTTTGCTCTACCGACTGAGCTACCGAGCCATATATTATTTTTTAACTCGCTCGTTGAATTGCTCTGTGCCTCTTCCTCTACAAGCTGATTCAAAGACGCTCGATGCGTCGAGGCAACTCGAAGCGAATTCGATGAAGCGGATGCTCGTCTCTACCGAATGAGCTACCGAGCCATACCATATTTTTCGTGATTTTGGAACAATGGCGGTCCCGACGGGACTCGAACCCGCGATCTCCTGCGTGACAGGCAGGCATGTTAACCACTACACTACGGGACCAATTTTGGTTGCGGGGGCAGGATTTGAACCTGCGACCTTCGGGTTATGAGCCCGACGAGCTACCGGACTGCTCCACCCCGCGATGATGAGAAAGTAAGTTGATTTTCACAATGCTTTTAGTGTTGTTGTTCGTTGCCTCTTCCTCTACAAGCTGATTCAAAGACGCTCGATGCGTCGAGGCAACTCGAAGCGAATTCGATGAAGCAAAGGCTCGTTGCTCCACCCCGCGATGATGAGAAAGTAAGTCAGCTTTTATATTAAGATGGTGGAGGATGACGGGATCGAACCGCCGACCCCTTGCTTGTAAGGCAAGTGCTCTCCCAGCTGAGCTAATCCTC